>NZ_JBPFDE010000005.1:0-274407 GCF_051025595.1 Pantoea phyllosphaerae | reverse complement strand
GAGCGAAAGTTCAGGCTTTTTTCGTTTATATTCCTCGATGAGAGGGGTATGAGAACCCCCGCCGGGGTTCGACAACGCACATTTTAAATTCCCGCAACAACATCCACACCGTCTTAAAATCAACAACCTGCAAACGCGCGATATCTCCTACAACCGGGACACATCCATGCTCAAACGGGCCGTAACGCATACCCGTAACAGGTTTACTGACACAGCTTTTTCGCCCATATTAAATGCCGGTTAACTGGCCGCAACTTGCTGGACAAGGGGTCGCCATCAGCCCAGCGGTCAGTTAACTCTCCTCCAGAAAGCCTTTGTTATCATCCATAAAAAAACCCGGCTTGCGCCGGGTTTTGCTTGCTACACAGACGACTCAAATCCATCAACCATACGCATGCAGCGTGCGCTGACAGAGTGCCGAGCGCACGCAGTCATCTTTGCCGAAACGTACAATGCCGACCATCTCGTCCTCTTCGAATCGCGCCAGCGCGTCCGCAAGACCGGAAGGCACCCCAGCGGGCAAGTCGCACTGGGTAATATCGCCGTTAACAATCACCGTGACGTTTTCGCCAAGGCGTGTCAGGAACATTTTCATCTGGGCTGCGGTCACGTTTTGTGCCTCATCGAGGATCACCACCGCGTTTTCAAAGGTACGACCGCGCATATAGGCGAAAGGCGCGATTTCCACCTTGCCGATTTCGGGTCGCAGACAGTACTGCATAAAGGAAGCGCCAAGACGTTTAACCAGAACGTCATAGACCGGCCGGAAGTATGGCGCGAATTTTTCTGAGATATCCCCTGGCAGGAATCCCAGATCTTCATCGGCCTGGAGTACCGGACGCGTGACGATAATCCTGTCGATATCCTTATGTATCAGGGCCTCTGCCGCTTTCGCGGCGCTGATCCAGGTTTTACCGCATCCCGCTTCGCCGGTTGCAAAGATCAGCTGCTTCGATTCTATGGCCTGGAGATAGTGCGCCTGAGCATCGTTTCTGGCGGCAACTGGCGAACGATCGCGCACGTCGCGCGCCATGCCGATGGCATCCAGCCCACTCATCTGCACTAGCGAAGTGACCGATTCTTCTTCGCGCTGACGATGACTACGAGAGTCACTACGAAGCACCCTTCTGGCTTCACGACGCGCTTTGATCACTGCTTTCTGTCTTCCCATAGTCGCACCTTACAGTTGGTTTCATTTCCCGCGTTGGGCCGCTGCCCGCCACGATTAACTGAACGCTTTAGAGGTTTGATTGGCTTCCTTTCGAGCCATGACGTACCGTTGATAAAGATGTGTCGCCGCACCGAAGCGCAGAGGCACACCGGTAAAATCGAAGATCGAGAAACAATTTGATAAAGAAGAAGAGGCTGTCGAAGGCGCGCATGCCCTCGCTGAGGAGTGTGGAACCTGAGGTAAAGCTGTCTGTCCTGTAAAGGACCTTCCCATGCGCGACTCCAGTCTGCGAACCAACACGCTTATCCATTAAACTGCACTAATTTTAACAGAGTTGGCAACATTAATTTTACGACTATGCCCAGAATTCAGAAATAACAGTCGCTGGCAGGCAGGCAAAAGCAGCATTTCTTATGGCAATCAAGGGATTAGATTTTCAGGCGGGAAACAACTATTTTGCACGGCGCGCAGAAACCGCGCCGCCGATGCGGCGGCGCAGGGTGTCGTCAGGCTTCCAGCAGCGGCTGCGCCAGATAGTGCTCAGGGTCGGGAACGCCCGGTAAAACAAAGAAGTAGCCGCCGCCGACGGGACGCACATACTCCTCCAGCGCTTCGCCATTCAGCCGCTTCTGTACGGTGATAAAGCCTTTTTCCAGGTCGTGCTGATAGCAGACGAACAGCAGCCCCATATCGAGCTGCCCCGATGCGGTGGTGCCCGCCGAATAGCTGTAGCCGCGGCGCAGCATCAGGCTGCTCTCTGTCTCGGGCGTGCGCGGGTTGGCGAGGCGGATATGGGCGTCGAGCGCGATAACCTCGCCATCGGGATCTTTCGTATAATCCGGCACGTCACGCTCGTGCTGCATGCCCAGCGGCGCACCGCTCAGCTTGTCGCGGCCGAAAATTGCCTGCTGTTCGCCGAGCGGCGTGCGGTCCCACATCTCTACGCGGAAGCGGATAATCCGCGCCGCCTGATAGCAGCCTCGGCGCGCCCACGCTGGCTCATCCTGATCGGCCGTTACCCACAGCAGCTTATCCATCAGCGGCTTATTCTGCGTGTCGGGATTGGCCGTGCCATCCTTGAAGCCCAGCAGGTTAATGGGCGTCTCTTTCCCCTGGCTGCGCGCGGCGTGATCGGCGATAAAGCCTTCGCGCCGCCAGCGCACGCCCAGCAGATCGGGCGTATATTTCACGATATCGCGCAGCGCATGGATGACCGTGTCCTGGGTGTTGGCGCAGATCTGCAGCAGCAGATCGCCATGGCACTGGGCAGCATCCAGCGAATCGTTGGGAAAGCGCGTCATGCTTTGCAGCTTCTTCGGTTTCAGCGCCTGCAGGCCGAAACGCGCATCGAACAGCGACGCGCCTACCGACACTGTGATCGTCAGGTTGTCCGGCGCGATCTCAGCGCCCAGAATGCCTGAATCCATTGGCGGCAGCTTAGGGTTAGTCACCGCCGGTGCCGGGCCCCCGCGGGTCAGAAAAGCGATACGGGCGGTAAGCAGCTGAAACAGGCGCATCAGATCGGCCTTATCGCTGGCCAGCACGTCAAAGGCCACCAGCATCATCGACGCCTGCTGCGGCGTGAGAATACCTGCCTGATGCTCACCGTAGAAGGGTTGCACCTGACGTCGCGCGTCAGGTGCAACCGTACCGGGAGAGAAGCTGTCAGCCGCCGCGTGGAACGGGCAGCCGCCGCTCACAGCGGCCGCGCCGCCCAGCAGTCCCAGCCCTTTTAACAGGCGCCGCCTTGCAGGCTGCGCCTCATCCTGTTGACGACTCATATCAATCGAGACCTAAAGTACCGCGCAGTAAAGAGAGATCCTCCGCCAATGCGGTAACCGGCCCTTTCAGGGCATTGCGATCCGCACTGGTGAGTTTCTCGTAGGAGGCGAAGCCCTCTCCCTCGCGATACTTGCCGAGAATGGCATCGACTTTTTTGAAGTTGCCATCGACTTTCGCCAGCAGCTGCGGATTCGCCTGCTGCAGTTGCGGACGCAGCAGATCGACAATCTTTTGTGCGCCGTCGATATTCGCCTGGAAATCCCACAGGTCGGTGCGGCTGTAGCGATCCTCTTCGCCGGAGATTTTGCTGGAGGCGATCTCTTCGATCAGGCCCGCCGCGCCGCCGACTACTTTCACCGGCGGGAACGCCAGCTCGCTGATGCGGGTCTGCAAATCCTGCACGTCGCGGTTGAGCTGGGTGGCGTAGCCCTCCATGCCTTTGGTGCTGTTATCGCTGAACAGCGCTTTCTCCAGGCGGTGGAAACCGGTGAACTTCGGATCTTCCGCTTTCTTTTCGTAATCGTCTTCGCGCGCGTCGATGCTGCCGTCAAGATCGGAGAAGAGCTCGGCGATAGGCTCGATACGCTCGTAGTGCTGACGGGTCGGCGCATAGAGCGCTCGCGCTTTCTCGATATCGCCCGCTTTCACTGCATGGGTAAAGGCTTCGGTGCTTGACGCCAGCTGCGCCACTTCCTGCGTGACCCAGGCTTTATAGGCGGTGATGGGACCGGCCAGCGCCAGCACGTCAGATTTGCCCGCTTTTGCGGCTGGCGACGCCTCGCCCTGCACGGTCAGTTTGCCTTTTGGATTACTCAGCAGGCCGCAGGTCATCTCATACTCGCCCGGCTCAAGGTTGGCGGTGAGCTTCTGGCTAAAACCCGGCGCGATATTTTCGCGCTCCTCCACCACCAGCACGCCTTTCAAAATCTCCCACTCCAGCGCTTTCTGGCTGTTGTTCTTGATCAGAAACTGGGTTTTGCCTGGCTTGACCGTGAGCTGCATCGGCTCGCACTGGGTATCCGTCACGCTGACGGCGACCTGCGGAATATCGGCGGCCGCAGCGGTTCCCGTCAGCGCCAGCAGCGAAGCCAGCAGGGTTTTGCGGCGAAAGCGAATCATCATAGAGTTATCCCTGTTTAGTCGAGAGTTGGCGCGCCGGACGCGCCGGCAGTAAAAACAGCAGCAGCGCCGGAATAAGATAGAGAAAATAGGCCGCCACTTCGCTGACGCTCGGCGTCTCCTGATAGCCCAGCACGCCCTCAAGCAGCGTGCCCGCCAGCGAATGGGTGGAGAGCACGTTGCTCAGGTCGAAAGCGACAGTCTGAAAATGGTTCCACAGGCCCGCCTCATGGAAGGCACGCACAGCGCCCGCCGCCAGCCCGGCGGCGACGAACAGAATAAACAGGCTGCTCCAGCGGAAGAAGTGCGCCATATTCAGGCGCACGCCGCCCCAGTAGAGCAGCATACCGAGCACCACCGCCGTCGCCAGCCCGAGAACGGCGCCCACCGGCGGCGCGTAGCCGACATCCTGGGTAAAGGCCGCCAGCAGAAAGAACACCGACTCCAGCCCTTCGCGCGCAACGGCGAGAAACACCATCAGCACCAGCGCCAGCCCGCCGCGCCCGCTCTGATTCAGCGCCTGATCGACCGCCTGCTCAAGCTGCACGCGCATATTGCGCGCCACTTTGCGCATCCAGAACACCATGGAGGTCAGGATCGCCACCGCGACCACAGCCACAATGCCCTCGAACAGCTCCTGCTGTTTTTGCGGAAATTCGCCGGTGGTCTGGTTGATGATAATGCCGAGCGCCAGGCAGAGCGCCGCCGCGATAACTACGCCCGCCCACAGCGCGGGAAACCAGCGCGAACGGCCGGTACGCTTCAGATAGCTGGCGATCAGGCTGACGATCAGCGCCGCTTCCAGCCCCTCGCGCAGCATAATAAGAAAGGGAACAAACATCGCCGACCTCGTGAATGTTAAGCAGCGTCAATCGCAGGTAAAGTTAGGTAAAATGCGAACGATACCGATTATCATTATCGCGGAGGAAAAAACAAGTAATGCAGCGAAATTATTTCTGGACTGAAGACACAAAAAAGCCCGCTCCCATACGGAAAGCGGGCTTGTATGTTGTAATGAATTATTTAGTCAGGTATTCCGCCTCGGCCGCGTCGAAGCGCTGCTGCGCAGCGGCGGACGGCTCGCGGCCCAGCAGGCTAAAGAGCACGATGGCGATGCTGGAGAAGGCGAAGCCCGGAATGATTTCATACAGGCCCAGCCAGCCGAACTGCTTCCAGATCAGCACCGTCGCCGCGCCGATAACCATGCCCGCCAGCGCGCCGTTGCGCGTCATGCGCTTCCAGCAGACGCCGAACAGCACCACCGGACCAAAGGCGGCGCCGAAACCGGCCCAGGCGTAGCTTACCAGTCCGAGCACGCGGTTATCCGGGTTCGAAGCGAGTGCAATGGCGATCAGCGCCACCAGCAGCACCATGGCGCGGCCAAACCACACCAGCTCTTTCTGGCTGGCGTTTTTGCGCAGGAAGCCTTTATAGAGATCTTCGGTCAGCGCGCTGGAGCAGACCAGCAGCTGACAGCTGAGGGTCGACATTACCGCCGCCAGGATGGCCGAGAGCAGAACGCCGGCGATCCACGGGTTGAACAGAATGCGCGCCAGCTCGATAAAGACGCGCTCGCCGTTGCCGCTGACGTTCGCCGCCTGCTCCGGGTGATTCTGGAAGTAGGCGATGCCAAAGAAGCCGACCGCCACCGCGCCCGCCAGGCAGAGCACCATCCACGCCATGCCGATGCGGCGCGCGGTGCGGATCGAGCGATGCGAATCCGCCGCCATAAAGCGCGCCAGGATGTGCGGCTGGCCAAAGTAGCCCAGTCCCCAGCCCAGCAGCGAAATCACCGCGATGAAATCGAGCCCCTTCAGCATATTGAGGTTTTCAATGCTTTTCGCCTCGATCACCGCCAGCGAGTCGTCCAGTCCGCCAACGGCGACAATCACGATAATCGGCGTCAGGATCAGCGCAAAAATCATCAGGCTCGCCTGCACGGTATCAGTCCAGCTCACCGCCAGGAACCCACCCACCAAGGTATAAAGAATGGTCGCCGCCGCGCCGGCCCACAGTGCGGTTTCATAGCTCATGCCGAAGGTGCTTTCAAACAGGCGCGCGCCCGCCACCACGCCCGAGGCGCAATAGATGGTGAAGAAGATCAGGATCACCAGCGCAGAGATGACGCGCAGGATTTTACTTTTATCTTCGAAGCGGCTGGTAAAGAAATCGGGCAATGTCAGGGCGTTGTCATGGTGCTCAGTCTGCACGCGCAGCCGCCCCGCGACGATCTTCCAGTTCAACCAGGCGCCGATCGTCAGGCCGATGGCGATCCAGCTTTCTGAAATGCCAGAGAGAAAAATCGCGCCCGGCAGCCCCATCAGCAGCCAGCCGCTCATATCAGACGCGCCCGCCGACAGCGCGGTGACCACGCTGCCCAGGCTGCGGCCCCCCAGAATGTAATCGTCGAAGTTTTTAGTAGAACGGTAGGCCACGAACCCTATCAGCACCATCCCAAGGATATAAATAACAAAAGTCACCAGCATCGGTGTGCTTACACTCATTCGTCTCTCCACTTTATAGTTGATTTCCCGAGAGAAACCGCACGCTGTGGCCTCGCCGGAACGGGACGGGCCGCAGGTTTTTTTCCAGATTCAGGCGTCTGCGCTTTCCTGAGGCGCGGTATCCTGCCGGAAAGGCGCGATGCGCACAATGGATTTAACACAGGCCTTACAGCGATTTCACCTGTTAATCACGTAATTTTGTTAACAGGTTGCACTCGCTCACAGTTCCACAGTTGCACCCCGGCAAACCTCCGTCAATGCAGTAAGTTAGCGCTGCGCAATTGTGGCGAGATTCTTGCAGCAAGTTCCATGCCGCCTTTTAAGGCGTTAACAAATTAATCATTAAAAAGGCTGTTAAGCCGGTCACACTTAACACGGTTGCACAAAGTTGCAACATCAGAGATAGTGCTGGCCACGCAGTATGAGCGCTAAAGACAGGAGCAGACAGGTCATGGGCACGACAACAATGGGGGTGAAGCTGGATGAGGCCACCCGCGAACGCATTAAACTGGCGGCACAGAAGGTTGACCGCACGCCGCACTGGCTAATTAAACAGGCGATTTTTAACTACCTCGGTCAGCTGGAGAGCGGCGACGCCCTGCCGGAGATCCCTGTGACGACGGGCGCACAGCCGGAGCAGGAGGAGATCGTCCCGGAAGAGACGCACCAGCCGTTCCTCGATTTCGCCGAGCATATTCTGCCGCAGTCGGTGGCGCGTGCCGCCATTACCGCCGCCTGGCGCCGCCCGGAGACCGACGCGGTGCCGATGCTGCTTGAGCAGGCGCGTCTGCCGGCGGCGCTGGCGGAAAAAACGCATCAGCTCGCCTGGAGCCTCGCCGACAAGCTGCGGCACCAGAAAGGGGCAACCGGACGCGCCGGCATGGTGCAAAGCCTGCTGCAGGAGTTCTCTCTCTCCTCTCAGGAGGGCGTGGCGCTGATGTGCCTGGCGGAAGCGCTGCTGCGTATTCCCGATAAACCGACGCGCGACGCGCTGATCCGCGACAAAATCAGCAACGGCAACTGGCAGTCGCACCTGGGCCGCAGCCCCTCCCTGTTTGTTAACGCCGCTACCTGGGGTCTGCTGTTTACCGGCCGTCTGGTTTCAACGCACAACGAAGCGAATCTGTCGCGATCGCTGAACCGCATTATCGGCAAGAGCGGCGAGCCGCTGGTGCGCAAAGGCGTCGATATGGCGATGCGCCTGATGGGCGAACAGTTCGTTACCGGCGAAACCATTGCCGAGGCGCTGGCGAACGCGCGCAAGCTGGAGGAGAAAGGCTTCCGCTACTCCTACGATATGCTGGGCGAAGCGGCGCTAACCGCCAGCGACGCCAAAGCCTACCTGGTCTCTTACCAGCAGGCGATCCATGCGATTGGCAAAGCCTCTAATGGCCGCGGCATTTATGAAGGCCCCGGCATCTCGATCAAGCTTTCCGCCCTGCACCCGCGCTACAGCCGCGCGCAGTACGATCGCGTGATGGAAGAGCTCTACCCTATTCTGAAATCCCTGACGCTGCTGGCGCGCACTTACGACATCGGCATCAATATCGACGCCGAAGAGGCGGACCGCCTTGAGCTGTCGCTCGATCTGCTGGAAAAGCTCTGCTTCGAGCCGGAGCTGGAGGGCTGGAACGGCATCGGCTTTGTCATTCAGGCCTATATGAAGCGTTGCCCGTTCGTGATCGACTCACTGATCGATCTGGCGCAGCGCAGCCGTCGCCGCCTGATGATCCGCCTGGTGAAAGGCGCCTACTGGGACAGCGAAATCAAACGTGCCCAGGTGGAAGGCCTCGAAGGCTATCCGGTCTATACCCGCAAGGTCTACACCGATATCTCTTACCTCGCCTGCGCGCGCAAGCTGCTGTCGGTGCCGAATCTGATCTACCCGCAGTTCGCTACCCACAACGCCCACACGCTGGCGGCCATCTACCAGCTGGCGGGCAATAACTACTATCCGGGCCAGTATGAGTTCCAGTGCCTGCACGGCATGGGCGAACCGCTCTACGAGCAGGTGGTCGGCAAAGTGGCAGACGGCAAACTCAACCGTCCGTGCCGCATCTATGCGCCGGTCGGCACCCATGAAACCCTGCTCGCCTACCTGGTGCGTCGCCTGCTGGAAAACGGCGCCAATACCTCTTTCGTTAACCGTATCGCCGATACCTCGCTGCCGATTGACGAGCTGGTGGCCGATCCGGTTGTGGCGGTGGAAAAACTGGGGGCGAGCGAAGGGGCGATTGGCCTGCCGCATCCGAAGATCCCCCTGCCGCGCGATCTTTACGGCGCGGGACGCAGCAACGCGGCGGGCATCGATATGGCCAACGAACATCGTCTGGCGTCGCTTTCCAGCGCCCTGCTGAGCAGCGCCGCGCAGCCCTGGCTGGCACAGCCGATTATTGACGGCGAGCTGAGCGACGGCGAAACCCGTCCGGTAATCAATCCGGCTGCGCCGGGCGATATCGTCGGCCAGGTGCGCGAGGCGAGCGAAACGGAGGTGTCGCTGGCGCTGGATGCGGCGGTGAATGCCGGTCCAATCTGGTTCGCGACGCCGCCGGACGAGCGCGCGGCGATCCTCGATCGCGCCGCGCAGCATATGGAAGACGGCATGCAGCAGCTGATCGGCATCCTGGTGCGCGAAGCGGGCAAAACCTATAACAACGCCATCGCCGAAGTGCGCGAAGCGGTCGATTTTCTGCGCTACTATGCCGGCATGGTGCGTAATGATTTCGATAATGAAACGCATCGCCCGCTTGGTCCGGTGGTCTGTATCAGTCCCTGGAACTTCCCGCTGGCGATCTTTACCGGCCAGATCGCGGCCGCGCTGGCGGCGGGCAACAGCGTGCTGGCCAAACCGGCGGAACAGACCCCGCTGATCGCCGCACAGGCGGTGCGCATTCTGCTGGATGCTGGCGTGCCTGCGGGCGTGCTGCAACTGCTGCCGGGCGACGGCGAAACCGTCGGCGCGCAGCTGACGCGCGACGCGCGCGTGCGCGGCGTAATGTTTACCGGCTCTACTGCCGTGGCGACGCTGCTGCAGCGCAACCTGGCTGGCCGCCTCGATCCCCAGGGCCGCCCGACGCCGCTTATCGCCGAAACCGGCGGGCTTAACGCGATGATCGTCGACTCTTCCGCGCTCACTGAACAGGTGGTGGTCGATATTCTCGCCTCGGCGTTCGACAGCGCCGGACAGCGCTGCTCGGCGCTGCGTCTGCTCTGCATCCAGGAGGATGTGGCGGATCACACGCTGAAAATGCTGCGCGGCGCGATGGCCGAATGCCGCATGGGCAACCCGGAGCGCCTCTCTACCGATATCGGCCCGGTCATCGACGCCGAGGCGAAGGCGAATATCGAGCGTCATATCCAGGCGATGCGCAACAAAGGCAATGCCGTCTACCAGGCGGTGCAGGATCATCCGGAAGATCGCGCGGAGTGGCAGAGCGGCACCTTTATTAAGCCGACGCTGATCGAGCTCGATCAGGTCAGCGATCTCGACAAAGAGATCTTCGGTCCGGTGCTGCACGTGGTGCGCTTCGCGCGCAATGCGCTGCCGCAGCTGATCGACCAGATCAACGCAGGCGGCTACGGCCTGACGCTGGGCGTGCATACCCGCATCGATGAAACCATCGCGCAGGTCACCGCCAGCGCGAAAGTCGGCAACCTCTACGTGAACCGCAATATGGTGGGTGCCGTGGTTGGCGTGCAGCCGTTCGGCGGCGAAGGACTCTCCGGTACCGGCCCGAAAGCGGGCGGCCCGCTCTATCTTTATCGCCTGCTCTCCAGCCGTCCGGAAACGGCGCTGAGCGCCACCTTTGCGCGCCAGGATGCCGAGCGTCCAGCGGACGGCTCGCTGCGTGAGGCGCTGCTGGAGCCGCATAAGGCTCTGGCGGCCTGGGCGCAGCAGGATAAGCCGGAACTGGCTGCGATCTGCCAGCGCTACGCCACGCTGGCGCAGGCGGGCACCGTGCGGCTGCTGACCGGCCCGACCGGCGAGCGCAACACCTTCTCGCTGCTGCCGCGCGAACGCGTGCTCTGCCTCGCCGATAACGAGCAGGACGCGCTGGTGCAGCTGGCGGCGGTGACCAGCGTCGGCAGTCAGGCGCTCTGGCCCGACGATGAGCTGCACCGCACGCTGCGCCAGACGCTGCCGCAGGCGGTACAGGCGCGCATCGCGCTGGCGAAGGATCTGTTCGCGACCCACTTTGACGCGGTGATCTACCACGGCGACGCCGATCAGCTGCGCACGCTGTGCGAGCAGATCGCGGCGCGCGACGGCGCGATTGTCTCGGTGCAGGGCTTTGCGCGCGGCGACACGCAGCTGCTGCTGGAGCGGCTGCTGATTGAGCGTTCGCTGAGCGTTAACACCGCGGCGGCCGGCGGCAACGCCAGCCTGATGACCATCGGCTAATACCTCGTCTCATCCGTATCGGCACCATACAAAAAAGGCACATCGCAAGATGTGCCTTTTTATTTTGTGTGTGCTGTGTGGGAATCTTTGCCCGTTAAGCCTGATTGCTGTTCAGAATAAGCTGGCCGTTACGGTCCAGCGGGATGCGGGTGCCAGGGTCGTTTTCCATGCGGATTTTGCCCTGCTGGTCGCCTATTTTATAGGTCACGTCATAACCCAGCATCTTTTCTTGTTTATCGTATACCGTTTTGCAGCGCTGTTCTGAGGTGGTGTAGGTGTCGCGATCCTGCAAACCGCCCTGCACCTGGTTGCCGGCATAGCCGCCCGCCAGCGCGCCTGCGACCGTTGCCACATCGCGTCCCCGTCCGCCGCCAAACTGGTGACCCAGCACGCCGCCCGCTACCGCGCCCAGCACCGAACCGGCGATGCGGTTCTCATCCTGTACTGCGCGACGATGGGTCAGCGTCACATTGCGACACTCCTGACGTGGCTGCTTAATGCTCTCTTTGATTGGCGTCGCTGAAAGCACCTGCGCATACTGCGGACCACGGTCAAATACATCCATGCTGGCAACGGCGGCCACACCCAAAGCGGCAGCCACGCCGATACCGATACCCGCTAACATCGATTTATTCACAGGATTGTCCTCCTGAAGTTGTTACCGTGCATGCGTGCCGCGACGATGTCCCCTGTCGCTATGGCACAGAACGGCGTGCACGACCCGCCGTATCATTGCAGGAAGTTTTGCAGATGGTCCGAAATTGCAACATCAGATTAATGGAGGAAAACGCACCGGAAGCGGATCAGGACCAGCTTTTCGGAGAGTTCTGAGCAAGGGGGGCAGCAGAACTTTAATTAATTTGTGTTATGTTTCAGCAGCTTAACAAGCATATGAGAAAAGAAAAGGCGGCTTACGCCGCCTGGGAATCATTAGTGCAGCTTGAGGCGCGGACGGATCACGCGGTTAAGGCTGCCTACCAGCATCATCAGGCCAGTCTTGAAATAGCCGTGGAGCGCAATCTGATGCATACGATATAAGGAGATGTAGACAAAGCGCGCAATGCGGCCCTCTACCATCATGGAACCGCGCATCAGGTTGCCCATCAGGCTGCCCACGGTACTGAAGCGCGACAGCGACACCAGCGAGCCGTGATCTTTATAGACGTAGGCTTTCAGCGGCTTGCCGCTACGCTGGGCGAGAATATTCTCCATCGCGCGCGACGCCATCTGGTGTGCCGACTGGGCGCGCGGCGGCACGAATCCGCCTGACGGCAGCGCGCAGGAGGCGCAGTCCCCGATGGCGTAGATATCGTCATCCAGCGTGGTTTGCAGCGTCTCTTTCACCACCAGTTGGTTGATGCGGTTGGTCTCCAGCCCGCCAATCTCTTTCAGGAAGTCCGGCGCTTTAATACCCGCCGCCCATACCATCAGATCCGCCTCGATAAATTCGCCGCCTTTGGTGTGCAGGCCATTTTTATCAGCGCTGGTCACCATGGTTTGCGTCAGCACGCGCACGCCCAGCCTGGTTAGCTCGTTGTGCGCGGCGGCGGAGATGCGCGGCGGCAGCGCAGGCAGAATACGCTCGCCCGCCTCCACCAGCGTGACGTTGAGCGCTTCACTGCTCAAACCTTTATAGCCGTAGCTGTGCAGCTGCTTGACCGCGTTGTGCAGCTCGGCTGACAGCTCGACGCCGGTCGCCCCGCCGCCGACAATAGCGATATTGACCTTCTCCAGCCGACCTTCGCTGGCGGAGAACTTCAGGAACTGGTTAAGCATCTCATTGTGAAAACGCCGCGCCTGGTGCGGGTTGTCGAGGAAGATGCAGTGATCTTTTACGCCCGGCGTGCCGAAATCGTTCGAGGTGCTGCCGAGCGCCATCACCAGGGTGTCGTAGGCCACCTCGCGCTGCGGCACCAGCACTTCGCCGTTGTCGTCGCGCATCTCCGCCAGCTCAATGGTTTTGCGCTCGCGGTTGATGTTGGTCAGCGAGCCGAGCTGGAACTGAAAGCCGTGATTGCGCGCGTGCGCCAGATAGCTCAGCGCATCAATGCCTTCGTCCATCGATCCGGTTGCGACTTCGTGCAGCAGCGGCTTCCACAGGTGGCTGTGGTTGCGGTCTACCAGAATAATCTCGGCCTTTTTCTTACGGCCCAGCTTGTGACCGAGCTGCGTTGCCATCTCCAGCCCGCCCGCGCCGCCACCGACAATAACGATTTTTTTCATGGATGTAGTCAACAAGACCCCCTCAAAATGTGAACCAATAGTTAATCAATGGTTAAATTAAACCTTAATAAACATAGGGTTGGCGAAGTTAAAATCGCTGCTGAGGGCAGAATAGCATGGGCAGGGAAGATGGTCATACCAAAATTGATTTACATCAATTACCAGGCGGTTAACTCAGATTATTACGCAAAAGGTGCAGGCGCCTGACAGGCGCCCGGCTGCTCAACCCAATGTTTTAAAAGCGTTAATGCGCTGGAGATGCGGGGAGAGGCTGCTGAACTTATGGCCTGCGTTATCATCCCAGACAATGTCGTAGAAGGGGCGCAGCGTCTCTGCGCTGCGCTGGCTATCCAACGCCTCGTCGTGGCGCGACAGAAACACCAGGCAGCGATCGCGGTTCTTTTCGCGAAAGTCGCTGACGCACTTAGTGGCGATGTCGAGATACTCTTCAGGCCGGTCAATTTTTCCCTCCATATTTTCGAAGGGAAAGAGATTGGGATTGAAAATCGCCTGGCGAATGCCGCAGAGAAAGCCGATGCGCTCCGCCCAGTAGCCGCCCAGCCCGACGCCACATATCAGGGGCTGGGCGCCGCCGTGCGTCAGCAGCTTGTCGGTCTCTTTCAGCAGGAACTGCATATCGTGTCTGGGGTGGCGGGTGCTGTAGCCGATCATCCTGACGTCAGGATCGATAAACTGCAGCTGCAGCACCTTTTCATGGTTGCCCGGACTGGTGGAATCGAAACCGTGCAGATAGATAATCATGACACTCCTCAGCGTTGTGCGCGCCAGGAGGAGAGATTACTTTCCTGACGCTTTGTGTTCCAGCCAGCGCGCCTGCAGGTTGCTCAACTGCTGCGCGTTCTGCTTCCAGCGCGCGCTCTGCTGTAGGCTCTGGCGGGTAAAGGTTCCCCGATGGTACAGCCGCGGCACGCGTTCAACACCGATCGCGATCAAATTATCCAGCACGCTGATCGCGCCTGCGCGGTGGTTGCAGACCAGGATCATGTCGCATCCGGCCGAGAGCGACTGCTGCGCACGCTCCGCATAGCTGCCCATGATGGCAGCTCCCTCCATCGACAGATCGTCAGAGAAAATGACGCCGTCAAAGCCCAGCTCTTCCCGCAGCACCCTCTTCAGCCAAAAGGGCGAACCACTGGCGGGCAGCGGATCCACCTCCGTATAGATAACGTGCGCTGGCATGACGGCATCCAGCGCCCCCTCGTCAAACAGCGCCTGGAAGATCGCCATGTCGTGACGACGCAGCGTCTCGAGATCGCGCGGGTCGCGCGGCGTCTCTTTATGCGAGTCGGCACTGACCGCGCCGTGGCCGGGGAAGTGCTTGCCGGTGGTTTTCATGCCCGCCTCATGCATGCCAGCGATAAAGCGGCGCGCCATCGCCAGCGCAATCTGCGGATCCTCATGGAAGGCGCGGTCGCCGATCGCCGCGCTGATGTGGCCGAGGTCCAGCACCGGCGCGAAGCTGATATCGATATCCATGGCGATCATCTCCGCCGCCATCTGCCAGCCCGCCTGCTGCGCCAGCTCGCCGCCGCGTTGCGCGTCGTGCAGCGCCGCGAAAGACTGCATCGCGGGCAGCGTGGTGAAGCCGTCGCGGAAGCGCTGAACGCGTCCGCCCTCCTGGTCGACCGCCACCACCAGCCGCGTGCGCGAGGCGCTGCGGATCTGGCGCACCAGCTCGTTTAGCTGCGCCGGATCGTGGTAGTTGCGCGCAAAGAGGATCACGCCGCCAACGGTAGGATGCCGCAGGATCTCGCGCTCTTCGGCGTCCAGTTCAAAACCTTCGACATCCAGCATCAGCGGGCCGGGAAGTTGTGTCGTCATAATCATTTCCTGGCGCGGCGCTCTCGCCGCGCGAATTAAAGAGTTTGCCAGCTCTGCCGCGCCAGCTGGCGCAGGGACGCATCGTCGCTCTGCTCGGCGCGCAGCTGATACCAGCTGGCCATCAGCAGCCGCAGCCAGGGCTGCCAGCGCGCAACCTGCCGCGCCAGCGCTGCGGGCGACAGATGCGCCGCCCCGGCATAGGCCTCTAGCCAGCTCTCCGCCCTGTCGGGATCGGCGGCGCACAGTGCCGCCAGCTCGAGAGCCACGTCGCCATCGGCGGCGTACTCCCAGTCAATCAGATGCAGCCCTTGCGCATCGGCAATCAGGTTACCGGCGTGAACATCCATATGCAGCGGCGCCAGCCGCAGCGGCGCGGGTTCGCCCGCCTGCGCCAGTCGACGCAGAGCGCGCTGCCAGCCCAGGTGCCGCTGTCGGCAGAGCTGCCAGTAGCGCTGTAGCAGCGGCAGCAGCTGCAGGCGGTAGCCGGTCTGCGGCTGGCGGTGCAGCCGCAGCAGCAGCGCGACCACTTCGTCACGCCGCTGGTGAAACCGCTGTGGCGACAGCGGTTCGCCCTCGCGCCACGGCAGCAGCAGCAGCTGCGCATCACCCAGCAGGGGCCGCGGCGTCAGGCCGCTGGGGTGCAGCTTGCGCAGCAGGCGGGCTTCGCGCTGGCGATCGACAAAAGGAATCGGCGGCTGCGGCGCAGGGCGCGCGACAAACGCGCCCTGCTCGCTTTCCAGTTTACAGCTGTGGCCGGTAAGCCCCTGCAGCGGCGTCAGCCTTTCCGCCGAAATGTCCGGCAGCCGCTCTTGCAGACGCGCCAGCAGTAAGGGATTAATTCTGGGCGACACCTTTGCCTGACCAGATAATCTCGCCGGTTTGCACCAGCATCAGCTGCATCTGCAGCGTCGGGGTTTTTACATCGCCCTGTGCCGTGCTGTAGAGCACATACTGCGCGTTCAGCGTGCGGGCCAGACCGATCGCCTTGCTGCGCGAGTTCAGGCTGTCCTCCGGCGAGAGGCCAAGCGTCTGCTTGGCCTGCGCCAGCTGATCGCTGGTCACCAGCGTAAACTTGCCGTTGTTGGCCAGCGCGTTTTGAATCGCGTCGGTGGCTTTTTCGCTCTGTAACGCGCCGTTGGTGCTGTTCTTAATGCGATCGACCATCAGCACGCTGCCCGGTGCGACACCGTTGGCGGAGCGCAGCATCTGCGCCACCAGCGGCTGCACGCTGGCGTCCCAGTTAATGGTTTTCAGCTTCGGCGGCTGCGGCACCGGCTGCGTCGGCTCTGGTACTGGCTGCGGCTGCGGCACCGGCTGCGGCTGGGTGGGTTCGGCGGGCTGCGTCGGTTCAACGGGCGCAGGCTGCTGCTGCTTAATCACGCAGCCGGAAAGAATGAGCGCCATCAGGAGCGCTCCGGAACGAGGGAGTCGGCGAATCACGTAACAATCCTCAGAGATAAAGGTAGAGACGAACCTTGCTGGCCGTCAGGTTGCCCATTTGGGAAGCGGCGACAATACTGCCGTGCGCCGGAACGGTGACCCGCTGCGCCGGTTCGCCCGGCATAATTTCCAGCCCTTTGTCGTCGTACCAGTAATAACGATAGTGGATCACCACCGGCGTCTCGCGCTGATTATAGAGCACGCTGCGCGCGCGCTGCTGCCCATCCTGCTCATCCACCACCGGCTCATCGGTGATGATGCCGGCAGAGAGCACAGAGGACTCCATCACCAGCGACTGCGACGTATCGATCATCGGTTTATCGCTGCTGCAACCTGCCAGTGTCAGCAGGAGCGGCAGGCTTGTCAGCCATTGACGCATAACTCGCTTCCGTATGGAGGATCAGTCGGCCAGCATCGGACCCAGCGGACGCCCGCCGAGTAAATGCATATGAATGTGATAAACCTCCTGACCGCCGTGACGATTACAGTTAACGATCAGGCGATAGCCATCTTGATCGATGCCCTCGGCGCGCGCGATTTTTGCGGCGACGGTAAACAGTCGGCCTAGCGCCTGCTCGTGGGCGGGCAGCGCGTCATTCGCAGTAGGGATTAACACGTTCGGGACAATCAAAATATGGGTCGGCGCTTTGGGAGAGATATCGCGAAACGCAGTGACCAGTTCATCCTGATACACAACGTCGGCAGGAATTTCGCGACGGATGATTTTACTGAAAATCGTTTCTTCAGCCATGGTGCATTTCCTTAAGCCTGATGGACAGTCAATCAGTATGCGTGAGGAATTTGTTTTCTTTCAAGCTCAGGACCACTTTTCCCCGATTAACTGCCTGCCTTTGCGCCATTTTCACCGCTTCTTTTAACTGTGCGCCGCTTCGCAAATTCCCACTCTGCGCGAGGTTAAAATGAAACACCGTTTCATAAATTAGAAACGCGCCACCCTTTTCTTTGCGTTATTGCCAGCCAGGGACGACGCCTGTCGGAATCGCGAAGGTTTGACCCGGGCTGCGGCTCTACTTTCTATCTATTCCGAGTATGTCGTCCGGATAACAAAGGATGTAAAGACTATGGCTATAAAGGAGCATCCGTATGCGCTCACGTAAAATTGGTTTTGGCCACTATCTGGCTTATGGTTCCGGGGATTTTCTCGGCGCAGGCACCACGGCGCTGACTGCCGCCTGGCTGCTCTATTTTTATACCACCTTCTGCGGTCTGACCCCTATCGAAGCAACTTTTATCTTTGCTGCCGCGCGCGTGCTGGACGCGGTGGTCAGCCCGCTGATGGGCTTTCTGACCGATAACTTTGGCTCTACCCGGCTGGGCAAACGCTTTGGCCGCCGCAAATTCTTTATTCTGCTGGGTATTCCCTGCGTCTTCAGCTACAGCCTGATGTGGATCGGCGATATGAGCTTCTGGTGGTATCTCGCCACCTATCTGCTGTTCGATATTGTCTACACCATGATCCTGGTGCCCTATGAAACGCTGGTGCCGGAGATGACCGATGATTTCAAACAGAAGACCCGCTTCTCCGGCGCGCGTATTGCGCTGGCCCAGCTCTCGGCAATTCTTGCCGCCTTCCTGCCAGGCGTGTTAATCGGCGCGCTGGGCAAAGATAACCCGCTCTCGTTTTTCTACGCCAGCCTGGTCTTTTCGATTATCTGCGCGCTGGTGCTGACGCTGGTCTGGCTCTTTACCTGGGAGCGCGATGCAGACGATTTCTCCGAGGAGTCGCGTCGCGCCGAAGAGGAGAAGCGGCAGCTGTCGCTGATGCAGAGCCTGAAGCGTCTCTATGTCGAGCTCGCCTCCACGCTGCGCATCCGTATTTTCCGTCAGCATCTCGGCATGTATCTGGGCGGCTATATCGCGCAGGATGTCTTTAACGCCGTCTTTACCTGGTATGTGGTGTTCGTCCTGATGCAGAGCGCGCAGATCGCTTCCAACCTGATGGGCACCATGGCGGTGCTGCAGTTTATCGCCGTGATGGGCATGATCCCCCTCTGTATCCGCATGGGGCCGGCACCAGCCTACCGCCTGGTGGTCGCGCTGTTCGGCCTCGCGGCCCTCTCCTATGCCGGTCTCTGGTATGCAGGCATGAATGACAACTTCTCGCTGCTGCTGCTGATCTCCGCGCTGGCAGGCCTGGGACGCGGCGGTATCAACTATGTGCCCTGGAATATCTACACCTATATCGCCGACGTAGACGAGGTGATTACCGGTCAGCGCCGCGAAGGGATTTTCGCCGGCATTATGACCCTGACCCGCAAAGCCTCTCAGGCGGGCGCGGTCATGCTGGTCGGTATCGTGCTGCAGCTCTCCGGCTTCGTCTCCGGACAGGCGACCCAGCCGCCGGGCGTCAGCCATACCATTCTCGGCATCCTTAGCCTCGGCACGCTGTGCGTGCTGGCCTGCGGCTTCCTGATTTCGCTGCGCTTTAAACTCAATCTGCAGACCCACACCGTGCTGCGCGAAGAGACGCTGAAGATGCGCGAAGCTGACCGCGTCCTGCCAGAGCGCATCACGCCAGAGGCGCGCGACATCGTCGAAACCCTGGCCGGCATGCCATATGAGAACCTGTGGGGCAACAACAATATCGGCTTCCTTAACCGTCATAAACCGGCCGCGCCGCCGCTCAGGGCCGCGCGTCCCATCGCTTCTTCCCTTACTACGACCTTGAAACGATAGGAATGAATCATGACTGTATTTCCTGTGAAACAGAGTGCTCTTTTGTGCCAACCAGAATTTCTGCTGCCGCGCCGGGAGCTGTTGCAACTGATTCACAAACTGACGCAAAACCTGGTGAATATCACCGACGAAACGGGGGAGTTTTTGCTACGCCTCGATGACGGGCGCGTGATTGATACCAAAGGCTGGGCGGGCTGGGAGTGGACCCACGGCATCGGGCTCTACGGCATGCTGCACTATTATCAGCAGACCGGCGATCGGCAAACGCTGAGCATTATCGACGACTGGTTTGCCGCGCGTCTTGAGGAAGGGATGCCGACCAAGAACGTCAACACTGTCGCCCCCTTTCTGACGCTCGCTTATCGCTATGAAGAGACCGGCAACGCCGCCTGGCGGCCGGTGCTGGAGCGCTGGGCGGAATGGGTCATGTATGAAATGCCGCGCACGGAACAGGGCGGCCTGCAGCATATCGTCTACAACAACGAAAACCACCAGCAGCTCTGGGACGATACGCTGATGATGAGCGTGATGGCGCTGGCAAAAATCGGCCAGCTGCTGAATCGTCAGGAGTTTATCGAGGAGGCGAGCTATCAGTTTCTGCTACACACGCAATATCTGATGGATCGCCAGACCGGGCTCTGGTTTCACGGCTGGAACTTTGAAGGACGCCATAACTTCGCCAATGCGCGCTGGGCGCGCGGCAACAGCTGGATCACCATTGTGATCCCCGATTTTCTGGAGATGATGAACTGGCCGGAACAGCATGCGACGCGCCGCTTCCTGCTACAGGTGCTGGAGAGCCAGGTGAAAGCGCTGCGCGACTGCCAGCATTCGAGCGGCCTGTGGCATACGCTGCTGGACGATCCCGATAGTTATCTGGAAGCATCGGCGACAGCAGGCTTCGCCTACGGCATTATCAAGGCGGTGCGCAAGCGCTACCTCAGCGCAGATTATCTGCCCACCGGCCTGAACGCGCTGCGCGGCGTGATCGCCAATATCGACGAAGACGGCGAGCTGAAACAGGTTTCGTTCGGCACCGCCATGGGCAGCGACCTCGACTACTACCGCAACGTGCCGCTGACCTCGATGCCCTATGGGCAGGCGATGGCGCTGCTGTGCCTGACGGAGTATTTGCGCGTTTATCTCTGAGAGCAAAACGCAGATAAAAAAGCCCTGCCTGTGCGGTAATGCTTGTCAGTTAAGCTTTTAAGAATGCCGCGGCGGATAACGCTGCGGCTTCTTTTTTACCGCCCGCGGATAGTGTCTCTGCCGCCAGCCAGACAACACGAAGCTTTCCGCCGTCGACATGATTTCATTTATCAACTACGGTATTCGCCCCGGTGCAACCCGAGGCGGCAGACTCAGCTGGCCGGTCAGATACAGCGCCGCCTGCTTAAAGCCCGGCTGATATGGTTCGACGTTTTTAAGGTGTATGCCGCCTGCGCCATCATAAAGCGCAGACAACGCTTTCGGCGAGAAATTAAGAATAGTGTCCAGAACCTGACTGAGCAGCATAAAAAAACCTGTAATCCTCCATGAGAGATTACAGAGTTCACACAGCCACCGGATCGTTCAACCGCTCATTTCTGCCTTAACTGATCGGCATTATCCCTAAAGAGGCCTTATCACTTATGACTTGAAGCCACTTTTACGCTGGGCTTTTCGCCATGCTTTAACAGCGGCGACAATCTTGACAGGTGTTGCGTCCTTATCTTCGCTGTAGAAGATCAGGTCAGAACCTTCAGGGTGCTCACTGACCGAAATGAAATTTTCCAAAAGCTTGTCCTGATAAGCCTCACCGCCTTTAGCGCTACAGATTTCACTCACAAGCCGGGTGAATTCTGCTTCCGTGTACTCCTCGAATGTATGCTTCAGTTCCATATTTCCATCTTATTGCTTTGAATGGATTTCGATATGACGCTTTGGTGTCAGAGCGCGAAGGTTATCGATATCATATACTTCGCCGCCTTGTAAGATAAGTTCGACAGGATAAAGCTCAAAAGAGCGATGACCGCCAACCCTTTCCTTTGTATGTACGCAAGGTGCTAATCCTTCCTTCATACGTGGACGGCTGTTAGTGCTAAACCGACATCCGCGATGGCACTGCGCCAAAAAAAAGCCCCGCTTGTGCGGGGCTTTTTTCTTATCACGCATTACATGCTGCGAATGTAATCGTCCATATCGGTTTTCAGGTTATCGGACTTGGTGCCGAAAATCGCCTGAACGCCAGAGCCTGCGACCACCACGCCACGAGCGCCGAGGTTTTTCAGCTCGTTCTGGTTAACCTTGCTGACGTCCGCTACGCTGACGCGCAGACGCGTAATACAGGCATCCAGGTTGGTGATGTTCTCTTTGCCGCCGAAGGCGGAAACCAGCTTGCCCGCCATTTCGCTGCCGGTCGCTGAAGAGGACTCGGTGGTGGTCTCTTCACGGCCTGGCGTTTTCAGGTTCAGCTTCACAATCAGCACGCGGAAAATGGTGTAGTAAACCAGACCGTAAATAATGCCGACGACCGGGAACAGCCAGATTTTACTGCTGTTGCCGCTCAGTACGATAAAGTCGATCAGGCCGTGCGAGAAGCTGGTGCCGTCACGCATACCGAGCAGAATACAGATCGGGAACGCCAGACCGGCCAGAATTGCGTGGATCACGTAGAGGATCGGCGCAACGAACATAAATGAGAATTCGATCGGCTCGGTAATACCGGTCAGGAATGCAGTCAGCGCGGCGGAGATCATGATACCGCCCACTTTGGCGCGGTTTTCAGGCTTCGCCGAGTGCCAGATGGCGATTGCCGCCGCCGGCAGGCCGTACATTTTGAACAGGAAGCCGCCAGAGAGTTTGCCCGCCGTCGGATCGCCCGCCATGTAGCGCGGGATATCGCCATGGAAGACCTGACCCGCCGCGTTGGTAAACTCGCCAATCTGCATCTGGAAAGGGACGTTCCAGATATGATGCAGGCCGAAAGGCACCAGCGCACGCTCAACGACGCCATAGATACCGAACGCCACAACCGGGTTTTGATAGGCTGCCCACTGCGAGAACTCCTGAATCGCCGAGCCAATCGGTGGCCAGATAAAGGAGAGCAGCACGCCCAGTACGATCGCCGTCAGGCCAGAGATAATCGGCACAAAACGCTTACCGGCGAAGAAGCCGAGATATTCCGGCAGCTTGATACGGTAGAAGCGGTTGAACATATAGGCCGCTATCGCACCGGCGATAATGCCGCCCAGTACGCCGGTATCCGCCAGATGATGCGCAGCAATCTCCTCAGCGGAGAGATGCAGCACCAGCGGCGCGACCACCGCCATAGTTTTCACCATGATGCCGTACGCCACCACTGACGCCAGCGCGGAGACGCCGTCGTTGTTGGTAAAGCCGAGCGCCACGCCGATAGCGAAGATAAGCGGCATATTAGCAAACACCGAACCGCCCGCTTCCGCCATCACGTGGGAAACGACGGCTGGCAGCCAGCTAAAATTTGCCGAACCAACACCTAATAAAATGCCGGCGATCGGCAGAACCGATACCGGCAGCATGAGCGATTTACCGACCTTTTGCAGGTTCGCAAATGCGTTCTTGAACATAGCCTGAAGCTCCTGAGTATGAGTGCGATTTTGCGCAGTGCGCTGGGTCGCAGGGGAGGATCCGCAACCCGTATGACGGTGACCGCCTTTTAATTATTACGAAGGGTAAAATAAATCCGTCAGCGTTACTTTGACGACTATCACGTTTCCGGGATCGGCTCAGCCTGATATCAGTATATTCCGACTGACAGCGCCCGTTTTACCGCCATAAAAGCGTAGCCCTGCGATATAAAGCAGGGCAATCAATGGGTATTACCGAATTATTACAGGCTTTGAAATAAAACCCTAACCGCCGAGATGGCTCAACGGCACCTTGAAAAGCGTTGAGAAGTTTTGCGTGGTCGCCGAGGCCAGCGTCTCGATATCGACCCCTTTCAGCACGGCAAGATATTCCGCCACGTCGCGCGTATAGGCTGGCTGGTTCTCTTTGCCACGATACGGCACCGGCGCCAGGTAGGGAGAGTCGGTTTCCACCAGCATGCGATCCAGCGGGACATAGCGCGCCGCTTCGCGCAGCTGTTCGGCGTTACGGAAGGTGACGATACCGGAAAAGGAGATATAGAAGCCCATATCAAGCAGCTTCGCCGCCGTCGCCTGATCCTCGGTAAAACAGTGCAGCACGCCACCGCAGCGCTCGACCTGCTCTTCGCGCAGAATCGCCAGCGTATCGTCACGCGCGTCGCGGGTGTGCACGATAATGGGCTTGTTCAGCGCGATGCCGGTGCGGATATGCTCGCGGAACGACGCCTGCTGCTGCGCTTTGGTTTCCTGTTGATAATAGTAGTCGAGGCCGGTTTCGCCCAGCGCCACCACGCGCGGATCGGCGGCCAGACGACGAAACTCCTCGACGTCGTACGGCTCTTCCTGATTCAGCGGGTGCACGCCAACCGAGAGCGCGATATTTTCACGCTCGCCCACCAGCGCCTTCAGGGTATGAAAACCCGGCAGCGTGGTGGCGATTGCCAGCATAAACTTCACGTCGCGCGCGGCGGCCTTGGCCAGCACATCGTCGAGATCGCGATGGTTCTTTTCATAATCCAGGCCATCAAGATGGCAGTGTGAATCCACAATGAACATAAGGTATCTCGTTTGGTCGTTAAGCGACTACGCCGGGCTTGCGTTGATCGGCCCAGCTCAGAAGTCGGTCGGTTAACAGCAGTTCGCGGTTGACGGCGGCTACGTGGATTAGCTCTTCCCGGCACTGCATCCACGCACGCGCGCTTTTATCCAGCGCACGGGCGGGAAAGGTTTCGGCCAGCAGCGCCACCACATCCTCACGGTCGGGATTGCTTAGCCAGCGCACGGCGCCCTGCTGCCATTTGATCGCATCCACCAGCAGCGCCATCAGCCAGCTGATGCGCGCGGCAACATCTTCGGCATTAAGCAGCGGCAGCAACAGCAAAATATCCTGCCGCAGCGCGGCCGGCAGCGCGTCACACAGGTTCTGGCGCGCCTGCCAGCGCGCCGGCTCCAGCAGCTGTAACGCCGCCGCAGGCGCGCCCGCGCTGAGACGCAGCGCGGTCTGCAGCGCGACAGACTCGTGCGGTAGCTGCCTGCCCAACCACTGCAGGCTCTGCGCCTCGTCCGGCGGCGCCAGCGAGAGCGCCATACAGCGGCTGCGCAGCGTGGCCAGCAGACGCGACGATTCGCGACTGCCTAAGAAGAACCAGCTGTTGGCTGGCGGCTCCTCCAGGGTTTTCAACAGCGCGTTAGCCGCCGATTCGCTCAGCTGCGCGGCATCGGGTAGCCAGACCACCTTCGCCCCGCCCTGCTGGGCAAAATGATAAAGTTTTTCAGTCACCTGACGCACCGCATCGATGCCCAGCGTGCTTTTGCCCTTCTCCGCCTCCAGGCGGTACCAGTCGGGATGCGTCTGCGCCTGCATCAGCTGACAGCCGTGACACTGGCCGCAGCTCTTGAGTCCATCCTTTTGCTGGCACATCAGCCAGCGGCTGACGCCCCATACCAGCGCCTCCTCACCCATGCCGTCAATCGCCTGGATCAGCAGCGCGTGATGCGCGCGTCCCGCCTGATGCTGGCCGATAATGTAGCGGTAGGGCTGATTCAGCCACGGATACCAGTTCATGCCTGCCGATCCAGCCAGCCGCTCAGGGCCGCTTTGATCGCCTGGGTGACGCTGTCGAGCGGCTGCGTGGCATCCACCGTCAGGATGCGATCGTCTTCGGCAGCCAGCGCCAGATAGCGCTCGCGAGTGCGTTCGAAAAAGCGCAGCGACTCCTGCTCGATGCGGTCCAGCTCGCCGCGGGCGCGGGCGCGCTGCAGGCCGATTTCCGGCGTGACGTCGAGGTAAAGCTGAAGGTCGGGGCGAAAATCGCCCAGCACGGCGTCGCGCAATGTGCGCATCAGCCCGGCGTCCAGCCCGCGCCCGCCGCCCTGATAGGCCTGCGAAGAGAGGTCGTGCCGGTCGCCGAGGACCCAGGCGCCGCGCGCCAGCGCGGGCTTGATCACCGTATCCACCAGCTGCACGCGGGCGGCGTAGAGCATCAGCAGCTCCGCTTTGTCCGTGACCTGTTCCCCCTCGATGCCCTGCTTCACCAGGATGCGCAGCTGCTCCGCCAGCGGCGTGCCGCCCGGCTCGCGGGTGAAGACGATATCCTGAACGCCTCGCTCGCGCAGCGTTTCGACCACCGCCTCGCGCGCCGTGGTTTTTCCGGCGCCTTCCAGGCCTTCAATGACGATAAACTTACTTTTCATCTTTTTCCTTCAGCGTTTGCCGGTAGGCCTGTACCGCCTGGTTATGACTGGCAAGGTTGGTGGTAAAGGTATGACCGCCCTTGCCGTCGGCGACAAAATAGAGGTAATCGGTTTTTTCGGGATGCGCGGCCGCTTCCAGCGAGGCTTTGCTCGGCACGGCTATAGGGCCAGGCGGCAGGCCATTTATGGTATAGGTATTGTAATCGGTCGGCGTCTCGAGGTCTTTACGCGTCAGCGTGCCCGTATACTTCTCCCCCATGCCGTAAATCACCGTCGGATCGGTCTGCAGCTTCATGCCGGTGCGCAGCCGGTTGATAAACACCGAGGCGACACGCGCACGTTCAGCGCTGACGGCGGTCTCTTTTTCAATCACCGAGGCCATGGTGACCATCTCCTGCGGATTGTTATAGGGCAGATCTGGCATGCGATTTTTCCAGATCTGATCCACCAGCGCCGCCATGCGAACGTGCGCGCGCTGCAGCAGCGCGATATCGCTGGTGTTGGCGGTATAGAGATAGGTATCGGGATAGAAACTGCCTTCCAGCGCCAGCGGATCGATGTTCAGCGTCTTCGCCAGCGTGGCGAACTGATCATCTTTCAGCTGGTGTTTGATATAGGGGGCAGCGCGCAGCTCGGCGAGCCAGTCACGCAGTCGCTGTCCCTCGACCAGCCGCAGCGGGAACTGCGCCTCTTTGCCGCTGGCGAGCAGCTGCAGCAGCGCGCGCACCGTCATTCCCTCCTCCAGCCGGTAGGTCCCCGCTTTAAAACGCGCCAGCTCCGGTTCGAGCTTCAGCAGCGGACCGAACCAGACGCTTTGCGGGATCAGATGCTGGCTCTCCAGCTGCGCCTCCAGCGCCACGCGGCCGGTGCCCGCGGGTAAGGTATAGATTGTTTCCTGGTCAATGGTTAACGGCGTTGCGGCGAAGCGCTGGATTTGCCAGTAGCTGTAGGCCGCCGCCAGTACCAGAATCACCGCGATAACGGCGAAAATTTTTTTTGTTCGACTCATTTTGCTTCCATTAAATAGCAGCTGTGCTGTAACCGGTGGTAAAGCGCGCGCGCGCTGAACGCCTTGCCGTCCAGCTCTCGTACCGGTAAAACCGGCATCAGGGCATTGCAGATGACGATTTCGTCGGCCATCTGCAGCTGCGCCGCTTCACAGCGCACTACATCGCAGCGCAGGCCTGCAGCGGCCAGCTGCGCCATCAGATAGCGCCGCATCACGCCGTCGACGCCAGCGTGCGTCAGGTCGGGCGTAAAAACGCGCTCGCCCTGCCGCCAGAATAAATTGGCCGCACAGCATTCCACCACGTAGCCCGCAGTGTCAAGCACCAGCGCCTCGTCGGCATCGCTCTGATCGAGATGCGCGCGGATCATCACCTGTTCCAGACGATTCAGGTGCTTGATGCCCGCCAGCAGCGGGTTCTGCGCCAGCCGCACCGGACTGGTCTGCAGCCTGACGCCCAGCGTTTGCAGCGGCTGATAGTGGTGCGGCCAGGGCGCAACCGAGACAATACGCGTGACGCCGCTGCTGCCTTTGCGGCTGTAGCCGCGTCCGCCAGCGCCGGCGCTGAGAATAACTTTCAGCACCGCCTGGCCGTGCGGCTCTGCAGCCGTGCGCATCTCCATCTCCAGCTGCGCCCAGTCGGCGTCGGGCATCATCAGGCGTTCACATCCCTCGCGCAGACGCTGCAGGTGCGCCGTCAGCAGCTGAATGCGGCCGTTGTGCACCGCTGCCGTGGTAAAGCAGCCGTCACCGAACTGCGTCGCGCGATCGCTGACTGGCAGCGTGCGCTGCTCCGTTCCATTTATCCACATGAGGCTCTCCCGCAAGCTAAAGCGCTATGGTAGCGCGTTGTGGTGTGATAATCCGTTTCAGAGCCTTTCCAGATAGAAAAAAGGCCCGCATTTGCGGGCCTTTTGCCAGAACGTGAATCGTCAGATTTTACGGAAAATCAATGAGCCGTTCGTGCCGCCGAAGCCGAAGGAGTTACACAGCGTGTACTCCAGACCGCTCACCTGACGCGCGGTGTGCGGCACGAAGTCGAGATCGCAGCCCTCATCCGGATTGTCCAGGTTAATGGTCGGCGGAACCGCCTGGTCGCGCAGCGCCAGAATCGAGTAGATTGACTCTACCGCGCCTGCCGCGCCCAGCAGATGGCCGGTCATTGATTTGGTCGAGCTGACCATAACGCTTTTCGCCGAGGCGCCGAAAATCGTTTTCACCGCCTGCGCTTCCGCTTTGTCACCCGCCGGCGTAGAGGTGCCGTGCGCGTTGACGTAGCCGATCTGCTCTGCCGACAGCTGCGCGTCGCGCAGCGCATTTTCCATCGCCAGCGCGGCGCCAGCACCGTTTTCCGGCGGCGACGTCATATGGTAAGCATCGCTGCTCATGCCAAAGCCGACAATTTCCGCATAGATTTTCGCGCCGCGCTTTTTCGCGTGCTCATACTCTTCCAGCACGATAATGCCCGCGCCGTCGCCCAGCACGAAGCCGTCACGATCTTTATCCCACGGGCGGCTTGCCGCCTGCGGGTTATCGTTGCGCGTAGAGAGCGCGCGCGCAGCGCCGAAGCCGCCCACGCCCAGCGGGGTGCTGGCTTTCTCTGCGCCACCCGCCAGCATCACGTCAGCATCGTTATAGGCGATGATACGCGCCGCATGACCGATGTTGTGCACGCCAGACGTACAGGCAGTAGCGATAGAGATGCTGGGACCTTTCATGCCATACATAATCGTCAGATGACCGGCGATCATATTTACGATGGTGGAAGGCACAAAGAACGGACTGATTTTGCGCGGACCGCCGTTGACCAGCGAGGTATGGTTCTCTTCGATCAGACCCAGTCCGCCGATGCCGGAACCAATTGCCGCGCCGATGCGTCCAGCGTTTTCTTCGGTCACAACCAGACCCGAATCCTGCATAGCCTGCACGCCGGCAACAATACCGTATTGGATGAACTCATCCATCTTGCGCTGATCTTTGCGCGAGATGATTTCATCACAATTAAAATCTTTTACGATGCCAGCAAAACGGGTTGCGTAGGCACTCGTATCAAAATGGTCGATCAGGTTAATGCCGCTCTGACCGGCAAGGAGAGCACTCCAGGTAGACTCTACGGTTTTGCCGACAGGAGACAACATGCCAAGACCGGTCACAACTACACGACGCTTAGACACGTTCGTCCTCCAGGGAGGGGAAATAAAAACTCTAAGGAACTAGCATAAAACTCAGGCGGTCGAGCGACCGCCTGAAGATATTCATTAGCCTTGGTGGCTATTGATGTAATCGATCGCTGCCTGAACGGTAGTGATTTTCTCAGCTTCTTCGTCTGGAATTTCAGTATCAAACTCTTCTTCCAGAGCCATTACCAGCTCAACGGTGTCAAGAGAATCAGCACCCAGGTCTTCAACGAAAGATGCAGAGTTAGTTACTTCGTCCTCTTTCACACCCAGCTGCTCAGCAATGATTTTCTTAACGCGTTGTTCGATATCGCTCATACTATTTAATTTCCTATCAAAACTCGCTTTCGCGATGGTTTTCGTAGTGTATAAAATGTTGAAAAAGATGCAACAAAATCCCGGCTGGTCGAACCACGATTTTACGCTATTTTGCGGTTTTTACCGCAAATAATGCAAATGATTTCGTGATTATCAGACCATGTACATGCCGCCATTGACGTGCAGCGTTTCACCCGTGATGTAGGCTGCTTCGTCAGAGGCTAAGAATGCAACAGCATTGGCGATTTCCTGCGCGTCGCCTAAACGACCTGCTGGAACCTGCGTCAAAATGCCGGAACGTTGATCTTCGCTCAGTGCACGCGTCATGTCCGTCTCGATAAAGCCCGGAGCCACGACGTTTACGGTAATGCCACGTGACGCAACTTCGCGCGCCAGTGATTTGCTAAAGCCAATCAAACCCGCCTTGGCTGCTGCATAGTTTGCCTGGCCCGCGTTGCCCATGGTGCCAACAACGGAACCGATGGTAATGATACGACCCACGCGTTTTTTCATCATGGCGCGCAATACCGCCTTGGAAAGACGGAAGACCGACGTCAGGTTGGTATCAAGGATATCCGCCCACTCGTCGTCTTTCATGCGCATCAACAGATTGTCACGCGTAATGCCTGCATTATTGACCAAAATGTCTACTTCGCCAAATTCTGCGCGAACCTTCTCCAGCACGCTGTCGATCGATGCGGAATCGGTCACATTCAGCAGCAGACCTTTGCCGTTATCGCCGAGGTAAGCGCTGATGGCTTCCGCGCCGCTTTCGCTGGTCGCGGTGCCGATAACTTTCGCGCCGCGCGCGACCAGCGTTTCAGCGATCGCGCGGCCAATGCCGCGGCTCGCGCCTGTTACCAGCGCAACTTTACCTTCAAAGCTCATGTTTATCCTCTTATTCCTGTTCAAGTGCTGCAGAAAGCGACGTCGGGTCGTTGACCGCTGTCGCCGTCAGGCTGTCCACGATACGTTTGGTCAGACCCGTCAGCACTTTACCCGGCCCCATTTCCAGCAGTTGGGTAACGCCCTGCGACGCCATAAATTCTACGCTCTCGGTCCAGCGAACCGGGCTGTAAAGCTGGCGTACCAGCGCATGACGAATCGCAGCCGCGTCGCTTTCGCATTTTACGTCAACGTTGTTTACCACTGGAACGGACGGCGCGTTAAACGCTATCTTTTCCAGCGCTACCGCCAGTTTGTCTGCGGCAGGCTTCATCAGCGCGCAGTGCGATGGCACGCTCACCGGCAGCGGCAGCGCGCGCTTGGCGCCTGCGGCTTTACAGGCTGCGCCCGCGCGTTCAACCGCTTCTTTATTTCCGGCGATGACCACCTGGCCCGGCGAGTTAAAGTTAACCGGCGAAACCACCTGGCCCTGCGCGCTCTCTTCGCAGGCTTTGCGAATCGAGGCGTCGTCGAGACCGATAATCGCCTGCATCGCGCCGGTGCCTTCCGGTACCGCTTCCTGCATCAGCTTGCCGCGCAGCTCCACCAGCTTGATGGCGTCGGCGAAATCAAGCACGCCAGCGCAAACCAGCGCAGAGTATTCGCCAAGGCTGTGACCAGCCATTAGCGCAGGCTGCGCACCGCCCTGCTGCTGCCAGACGCGATAGATCGCCACGGAAGCGGCCAGCAGCGCAGGCTGCGTCTGCCAGGTTTTGTTGAGTTCTTCAGCCGGGCCAGCGCTGACCAGCTGCCACAGATCGTATCCCAGCGCGTCAGACGCTTCGCGGAAGGTCGCTTCCACCAGCGGAAAGGCCGCCGCCAGCTCAGAGAGCATGCCGACGGTCTGTGATCCCTGACCGGGAAAAACAAAGGCAAATTGCGTCATCTTTCTTTCCTGTGAATCAAAAGCGAACCAGTGCGGAACCCCAGGTGAAACCGCCACCAAAGGCTTCCAGCAGAATCAGTTGTCCGGGTTTGATACGGCCATCGCGCACGGCTTCATCCAGCGCGCTGGGCACCGACGCCGCCGAGGTATTGCCGTGACGGTCCAGCGTGACCACCACTTTGTCCATGCCCATGCCAAGTTTTTTCGCCGTCGCGCTGATGATGCGCAGGTTTGCCTGATGCGGCACCAGCCAGTCGAGCATCTCGCGATCGAGATTATTGGCCTGGAGGGTTTCGTCAACGATGTGCGCCAGCTCGGTTACCGCTACCTTGAACACTTCGTTGCCGGCCATGGTGAGATAGGCTGGCTCGTCCTGGCTCGCACGGTTCTGATAAGGCAGCGTCAGCAGCTGGCCGTAGCGGCCGTCGGCGTGCAGATGCGTAGAGATAATGCCCTGCTCTTCGCTCGCGCCTAATACCACCGCGCCCGCGCCGTCGCCGAACAGAATAATGGTGCCGCGATCGTTCGGATCGAGGGTGCGCGCCAGCACGTCGGAGCCAATCACCAGCGCATGCTTTACCGCACCGTTTTTAATGTACTGGTCCGCGACGCTCAGCGCATAGGTAAAGCCTGCACAGGCGGCCGCGAGATCGAAGGCGGCGCAGTCGTTGATGCCCAGCATCTGCTGGATCATGCAGGCCGAGCTGGGAAAAGCGTGGCTGGACGAGGTGGTGGCGACGATAATCAGTCCGATGTCGCCTGCGTCTACGCCCGCCATCTCCAGCGCGCGCTGCGCGGCCGCGAAGCCCATGCTGGCGACGGTTTCGTCCGGGGCAGCAATGCGGCGCTCGCGGATGCCGGTGCGGGTTACAATCCACTCGTCCGACGTCTCCACCATTTTTTCCAGATCTGCGTTCGAACGCACCTGGCTAGGCAAATAGCTGCCCGTACCGATAATTTTGGTAAACATCTAGGCTTTGTCACTCCTGGCTAATACAGCATCAAGACGCGCGGCGATTCGTTCGGGAACCTGCCGTCGCACCGCCTGCTCTGCCTGTTCTATCGCCACGGCAAAGGCGCGTTGATTGGCCGCGCCATGGCTTTTGATCACTGTTCCGCGCAATCCTAACAGACAAGCGCCATTGTACTGGTCGGGGTTGAGATGCCCGAAGCGCTGCGCCAGACGTTTCTGAATCCAGCGCCCCAGCAGCTTCAGCCACCATGACCTTTTTTTGCCCTCCCCTGAAGACTTCAGCAGGGAAAGGAACATTCTTACCACGCCTTCCATGGTTTTCAGCGTGACGTTGCCGACGAAACCGTCACACACCAGCACATCTGTCTTGCCGGTAAGCAGGTCATTGCCTTCCAGGTAACCAATATAGTTAATCTGCCCGGACGCTTTCAGCATGCTGGCGGCGCCGCGTATGCTCTCCAGCCCTTTGGTCTCTTCCTGACCAATATTGAGCAGCGCGACGCGGGGATTGGGGATCGCTAACACCTCTTCCGCCATCACCGCGCCCATTACGGCAAACTGCACCAGCATCTCGCTGTCGGAGTCCACGTTGGCGCCTAAATCGAGCACCACCGTTTTGCCGCGCTGCTGATGCGGCAGCACGGTCATCAACGCCGGGCGTTCAATGCCGTCCAGCGGTTTTAACATTAATTTCGCCAGCCCCATCAGGGCGCCGGTGTTACCAGCGCTGACGCAGGCCTGGGCTCGTCCCTCTTTCACCAGCTCCAGCGCAACACGCATTGAGCTGCCGCGACTGGCGCGAATAGCCTGAGAGGGCCGCGCATCGCTTGCAATAACTGACTCCGCAGGAATAACCTGCAAACGTTCTGTTAGCGAGGAATCCGCTTTGGCAAGCAATGGAGTGATATTGTCGGGAATGCCGACCAGAAGGAGATTGAGATGCGAATGAGAGGCCAGTGCCTGCAAAGCTGCAGGCACTGTCACGCAGGGACCGAAATCCCCGCCCATGGCATCAATAGCCAGGGTCAAACGTGTCAAAGTATCACCTTGCTAAGCGCAAGTCTTACTTGGTGATAACCTTGCGACCGCGGTAGTAACCATCCGCAGTGATGTGGTGACGCAGATGCGTTTCGCCAGAAACTTTATCTACAGACAGAGTTGCAGTGGTCAGCGCATCGTGCGAACGACGCATGCCACGCTTAGAACGGGTGGGTTTATTCTGTTGTACGGCCATGGACCTTACTCCTATTACTTACGCTTTAAACTGGCTAATACGGCAAATGGGTTTGGTTTTTCCGCCTCTGCAGGCAATTTGCCAAAGACCATGTCCGCCTCGGACACTTCACAGTGTTCAGAATCATGCACCGGAACGACCGGCAGCGCGAGGATGATTTCATCCTCTATCACCGCCAGCAGATCGACCTCGCCAAAATCATCGACGTCGATCGGCTCGTAGGCTTCCGGCAGTGCCTCGGCCTGCTCATCAGTTGAGACAGGACTGAAGCAATAGCTTACGTGGACAGCGTGAGGGAATGTCTGGTTGCAGCGCTGGCAGCGCAATGTAACCTGCACGTCCGCTGTACCTTGCAGTACGGCGAGGCGCTGGCTGTCAACCGCAAACGACATGGTACATTCCACGTCACTGTCCACACTAACAACTGATTCGGCTACGCGCTCCACCTGTTCAGGGGTGTAAACGCCCTGATAATCCAGGCGTTTTTGAGCGGCGCGGACCGGATCCAGCGTCAGGGGTAATTTTACCTTTTGCATAGGGCGCGCATATTAACTTTGTAACGTCATAGAGTCAAAGAAAAAGGCCGTTTCACAGCATCTTTCACCAGTTATTCGCATCCAGTGCGGCGCACAGTTTAAAATGAGTGTCACCAATTCGCCATTACTATTGTGAAAAAATGCCTGTCTCCCTTATTTTAGCCTCAACCTCGCCGTTTCGTCAGGCGCTGCTGGGCAAACTCGGCCTGCCTTTTATTACCGCTGCGCCAGACGTTGATGAAACACCGCGCGCTGGCGAAGCAGCCGACGCCCTGGTGACGCGCCTCGCCGTCGCCAAAGCGCAGGCGCTGGCCGCCGACTACCCCGACAGCTGGATTATCGGCTCGGACCAGGTGTGCGTGCTCGACGGCGCCATCGCCGGCAAGCCGCACACGCCCGACCGCGCCTTTACGCAGCTGCGTCAGGCGAGCGGCAACGCCATTACCTTTTATACCGGGCTGGCGCTTTACCAGCCGCGCAGCGACACGCTGATGCAGTGCTGCGAACCCTTTGTGGTGCACTTCCGCTCTCTCAGCGATGCGGAGATCCGCGCCTATATAGAGAAGGAGCAGCCTTTACAGTGCGCCGGGAGTTTCAAAAGCGAGGGGCTTGGCATCTGCCTGTTCGAGCGGCTGGAGGGGCGCGATCCTAATACGCTGGTGGGGCTGCCGCTGATTGCGCTCAGCGGCATGTTGCGGGCGGTCGGCATCAATCCTCTGCTATGACGCCGACAGCGCGTCAGCTTTTTTGCTGACGCAGCGCCTGCAGGCAGCGCTTGAGTTCGTTATCGAGCGGCGCCTCTAAACGCAGCGTTTCGCCGCTGCCAGGGTGGGTAAAGGTCAGGGCGGCGGCGTGCAGGAACAGACGACGCAGTCCGGTTGAGGCGAGCTGGCTGTCGAACTCGCGCTCGCCGTAACGATCGTCGAAGGCGATAGGATGACCGGCGTGCAGGGTATGCACACGGATCTGATGGGTGCGGCCCGTGACCGGACTCGCCTTAACCAGCGTGGCGAAGGCGAAGCGCTCTTCCACTTTAAAGCGCGTTTCTGACGGTTTTCCTTCGCTGCTGACGCGCACCACGCGCTCGCCGCTCTGCAGGATATTCTTCAGCAGCGGCGCCTGTACGCTCTTGAGATGCGACGGCCAGCTGCCGCGCACCAGCGCCAGATAATCCTTCTGCATCCCCTTTTCGCGCAGCTGCTCATGCAGCGAGCGCAGCGCCGACCGCTTCTTGGCGACCAGCAGCACGCCGGAGGTGTCGCGATCGAGACGGTGCACCAGTTCAAGGAAACGCGCCTCAGGACGCAGCGCACGCAGCCCCTCAATCACGCCGAAGCTCAGCCCGCTGCCGCCGTGCACCGCCGTACCGGAAGGTTTGTTGAGCACCAGAATATGATCGTCTTCAAAGAGGATCGCCTCAGCCAGCGCCGCGACTTTCTCCAGCTTTGGCGACACGGCCTGCTCTTCGCGCTCGGCGACGCGCACCGGCGGGATACGCACCTCGTCGCCCTCTTCCAGCTTATATTCCGGCTTAATGCGTTTTTTATTCACCCGCACTTCGCCTTTGCGCAGGATGCGGTAAATCATGCTTTTCGGCACGCCTTTAAGCTGGGTGCGTAAAAAGTTATCGATGCGTTGTCCGGCATTTTCAGCCGAAATGGCGACAAGCTGTACGCCAGGATTCTCTGTTTTCATGGCGGCGATTCTAAATAGTGTCCTGTGATAGCGCCACCCCTTTTTCTGTGCTTAACTCTCCTCTTGTCGCGCGAAAAAGCGCAGCGTGCGCTGGCTTTTTCAGCAGCCTGCTCATTCGTCCGACATATTAAGGTGTTATGCATCACTAATCTTCATCTGGCGGCAAAAGTCGCCTTGCTATATGAAGGTTAGCAATGGAATAATGCCTGAGTTTCTCGTCTGATGCATTTCAGGCCAGAAAAAGAGCTAATTAGTCATTTTGCCGAATGAAACGCACACGCAGCAATGGCGTAAGACGTGATGTTTATTCAGGCACTTAGCGGGCTGCGGGTTGCGGCCTGGACGGAAGTTTGAAATGCAGGAGTTATCAATTTCTCTCAGGCATTTCAGCGCAACGGCGCTGTTTTTCCTTATGAAAAACAGGCCACCGACGTTATTTGCGCCCCTCGCGCAGTCGACAACCGGGAGGTTGACGTAAGGCACTTAGTCACGGGGCCATCGGTCAGAACTCGTCCAGGGTAACTATGCCCGCAGCTTTATCACTCATGTGAGAATAACGAGTCAGAAACGATGAAAAGAATGTTAATTAATGCAACTCAGCAGGAGGAGTTGCGCGTTGCCCTGGTTGATGGACAACGCCTGTACGATCTGGATATTGAAAGCCCCGGACACGAACAGAAAAAAGCCAACATCTACAAAGGTAAGATCACCCGCATTGAACCCAGCCTCGAAGCTGCGTTTGTCGATTACGGCGCCGAGCGCCACGGTTTTCTCCCCCTGAAAGAAATCTCCCGCGAATACTTCCCATCCAGTTATAACGCGCAAGGCCGTCCGAATATTAAAGAGGTGCTGCGCGAAGGCCAGGAAGTGATTGTTCAGATCGATAAGGAAGAGCGCGGCAACAAAGGCGCAGCGCTGACCACCTTTATCTCTCTGGCGGGTAGCTATCTGGTGCTGATGCCGAATAATCCGCGCGCGGGCGGCATCTCCCGCCGCATCGAAGGAGACGATCGCACCGAGCTGAAAGAGGCGCTCTCGTCGCTGGAGTTGCCGGACGGCATGGGCCTGATCGTACGCACCGCTGGCGTCGGTAAATCCGCCGAGGCGCTGCAGTGGGATCTGAGCTTCCGTCTGAAGCACTGGGAAGCGATCAAAAAAGCCGCTGAAAACCGCCCTGCGCCTTTCCTGATCCATCAGGAAAGCAACGTTATCGTGCGCGCCTTCCGCGACTACCTGCGCCAGGACATTGGCGAAATCCTGATCGACAACCCGAAAGTGCTTGAGCTGGCGCGCCAGCATATCGCCGCCCTTGGTCGTCCCGACTTTAGCAGCAAAATCAAGCTCTATACCGGCGAGATCCCGCTGTTCAGCCACTACCAGATCGAATCGCAGATTGAGTCCGCCTTCCAGCGCGAAGTGCGCCTGCCGTCAGGCGGTTCAATTGTTATCGACAGCACCGAAGCGCTGACCGCTATCGACATTAACTCGGCGCGCGCTACGCGCGGCGGCGATATCGAAGAGACGGCCTTCAACACCAACCTGGAAGCCGCAGATGAGATCGCGCGTCAGCTGCGTCTGCGCGACCTGGGCGGTCTGATTGTTATCGACTTTATCGATATGACGCCGGTGCGTCACCAGCGCGCGGTGGAAAATCGTCTGCGCGAAGCGGTGCGTCAGGATCGCGCGCGTATTCAGATCAGCCATATTTCGCGCTTCGGCCTGCTGGAGATGTCGCGCCAGCGCCTCAGTCCGTCGCTGGGCGAGTCGAGCCATCACGTCTGTCCGCGCTGTAGCGGCACCGGCACCATCCGCGACAACGAATCGCTGTCGCTGTCAATCCTGCGCCTGATTGAAGAAGAAGCGCTGAAAGACAATACCAAAGAGGTGCACGCCATTGTCCCGGTGCAGATCGCCTCTTACCTGCTGAACGAAAAACGTGAAGCGGTGAACGCGATTGAGAAGCGCCAGGGCGGCGTTCGCGCGATTATCGTGCCGGACGACCGTATGGAAACGCCGCACTACTCCGTGCTGCGCGTGCGCAAAGGCGAAGAGACACAGACCCTCAGCTATCACCTGCCGAAGCTGCATGAAGCTGAAATGGCGATGCCGTCGGAAGAGGAGCACGCCGAGCGCCGTCGTCCTGAGCAACCTGCGCTGGCCGCTTTCGTCATGCCTGACGCGCCACCGGCGCCGGCCGAGACCCCTGCCGAGCAGCCTAAAGCCGTTGAGCCACAGCCTGCAGCCAAACCGGCCGCCGCCGCCCCAGCCGCCGCCAGCGGTACCGGCTTCTTTAGCCGTCTGCTGAAAAAACTGTTCGGCGGCGACGAGCCCGCTCCGGCACCCGCCGTGGAAGCGACGCCAGCGCCGCAGGCCAGCAGCGAAGGCAGCGAGAACGACAGCAGCGCCAAAGAGCGCGGCGATCGCCGCAACAATCGCCGCAACAACAACCGTCGCGAGCGTACGCCGCGCAACGGCGACAGCCGCGAGCCGCGTGAAAACCGTGAGAGCCGCGAGCCACGCGAAAATCGTGAGCCGCGTGAAAATCGCGAACCGCGTGAAAGCCGCGAGCCGCGCGACAACGCCGATACGCGTCGCAACAAGCGCCAGTCACCGCAGAACGACGCGCGCGAAGAGCGCAGCCCGGTTCTGAGCGATGAAGCGCGCCAGCAGCGCGAAGAGCAGCAGCAGCAGCGTCGCGAACAGCGCGCCGAGCGCCAGCGTCGTCGTCAGGAAGAGAAGCGTGCGCAGCAGGAAGCGAGCAAAGCCGCTGAAACCGCCGCCGTTGCTGATGTCGTCGAAACCCCGGAAGCGCAGGAAGAGGAGCGCGTTCAGGTGATGCCGCGCCGCAAGCCGCGCCAGCTGACGCAGAAAGTGCGTATCGGCGGTGAGACGGAGCAGCCGACAGCGGACGCAGTGGAAACACAGCCAGAGGCCGCACGCAGCGCGTCGCAGATCGACGAGCCAGCCCCGTTCGAGCAGGATGAGACGGAAAACCGCGACAACGGCAATATGCCGCGCCGCTCGCGCCGTTCGCCGCGCCACCTGCGCGTCAGCGGCCAGCGTCGTCGTCGCTATCGCGACGAGCGTTATCCCACCGAGTCAGCGATGCCGCTGGCTGCTGCTGCCGCGTCGCCAGAGATGGCCTCCGGCAAGGTCTGGGTACGCTATCCGGTCGCTCAGCCGGTAGAGATGCAGGCGCCTCAGCAGGATGCGCCGGTCTCTGACCAGCAAGAGACCGCAGGCGCTATCGCCCTGCCCGTTGCCGCTGCCGAAGCCGCGCCGTCTGTCGCCGATACTGCACCGCAGACGACGGGTGCCGACGTGCAGCAGGGTGAGGCTCAGCATCTACCGCAGCCGAATGTCGCTGAAGCCGGGCAGGCTGAGGAGGTGCAGCAGGCTGAACCTCAGGCGGAAACGCCGGTCCCGCTGGTGAATACGGATAACACCGCGCCGATTGAGGCCCCGGTAAATCATGAACCTGCCGTTATCCCGGCCGCCGACGAAGCCGTAGCGGAAGCGATCGCCGAGCAGGCTGTTCCCGCCGCGCCGATGGTTGAAGAGGCGACGCCAGCCGCTGACGCTACCGAGATTGCCGCTGAATCCGCGCATGACGTTACGCCGGAAGCAGAAGCGCAGGTTGAAGAGGTGCTGAACGCGCCGGTTGCAGCAGAACGCGCGCCTGAGCCGCTTAGCGAGCCGCATGCGCCCGTTCCGGCACGTGACGCCGCGCCGCAGGCAATCATGCCGCAGGAAGCCGCCGTTCGCTTTACCCATCACGCTTCTGCGCCGATGACGAAAGCCCCGGCGCCAGCCTGGCAGCCGGAGCCGGCACGCCACAGCGACTGGGTGCGTGCGCCGTTCGCCTTCGAAGGCAAAGGTGCAGCGGGCGGTCACAGCGCCACGCATCAGGCCACCGCTCCGGCGACCCGACCTGAAAGCGCGTAATCACCCGACGCGACCTACAAAAAACCCCGGCAAGCCGGGGTTTTTTATTGCTCAGGGATAAAAAAATCCCACGATACCGGTCAGGGTCGTGGGACAAAAATGAGCATGTCCGGTTCAGGCATGCTCGAATCAGGTTTTGTCAGGCATTAAGCTGAAACAGCGACATTTTGGACATGTCGGTAAAGGTTTTATAAGAGGCCTGAAGCGCCGTCTGCTGCATGGTATAGCTGGAGATCGCGGAGGTGTAGTCGGTGTCGACCAGGTCACTCATTTCGCTGCTCAGGATAACGTCGCGGTTGCCGCCCTGCCCATCCAGCGTGCTCAGTTCAGAGAGCTGGGTGCCGATCTCGGAGCGCACGGTCAGCACATTGTTCAGCGCGTTGCCCAGGCCACGGTTGGTTTTATCCATCGCATCCTGAAACGTCTTTTTCGCGGCGTCGTCGGCGTTTGCCTGCGGCGTCTTCAGCGCGGCGATGGCGCTGTCGAGCATATTAAAGATATTGGTTTCGCTCGCGCTGCCGTCCGGCTCTTTTTTGGCGTTGCCGGTGATGGACATAAAGATATCGTCGCCGGTGTGGCCTACGGTCATGGTGCGGCTGGTATCCACCTTCTGCGTAATGGCGTCGCTGCCGCCCGCATAGGTGACCGCGCCGCTGCCGTTGTCGACAAAAGGCGCGCTGTCGGTTTTATAACCGGCGAAGATATAGCGGCCGTTGCCGTCTTTGCTGTTCGCCAGGTTCAGCAGCTGCGAGCGCAGGCCCTCCAGCTGGGTGGCGATAGAGCCGCGGTCGTCGTCGCTCAACGTGCCGGTCGAGCCGTTTACGATCAGCGTCTGCGCATCCTGGATGGTGCTGGTGACGCCGGTGAGCGTATTCTCTTCCATCGACAATCCCTGCGTCGCAAAGGTGCGCGCCAGTGAGTACTGGCTGCTCTGTGCCTGAGTCTGCGCCAGCACCACGGAGCGCGACGCGGCGATAGGATCGTCTGAGGGATTGTTGACGCGGCGGCCGCTGGAGAGCTGCTGGCCCACTTTCAGCCAGGAGGATTGCGAATCGCTGATGCCACGCACCTGCTGGTCAAAAATCATATTGGTACTGAGTCGCATAGTTCTTTTCCTTAGCGGATGTTAAGCAGCGCGTCGAAAATCGAGCTGGCGGTTTGCAGCACCTGCGCGTTCGCCATGTAGTACTGCTGATACCTGGTCAGGTTGGCGTACTCTTCATCAAGGTTGACGCCAGATACCGACTGCTGGCGATCGGTCAGCTGCGTCACCACGTTTTTCTGCGTGGTGCTGGCGGTCTCCAGCGTGCTGGTTTTGTTGCCCACGGTGCTGACGATGCTGGCGTAAGCCTGCGACAGCGTCGCGTTGCCGTTCACCAGCTTCGCGTCCTGCAGCGCCAGCAGCTTCTGGGCGTTGCGGTTGTCGCTTTCGCCGCCCGTCGCGCCCGCCGCAGCGATCTGCGATTCATTGGTAATGGCGACCGACATGCCGCCGATAACGTTCTGCACCGGTTTCACCAGGAAGCTGTCCTGCGCGCTCGGCGTGCCGTTCACGGTCAGCTGGACACCGTCGAAGCTCAGCGTGGCGTTACCCGAGGCGTCGGTGCCGGCCGTGGCGGTTATCTTCACGTTGTCGGACGCGCGCATGACGTTCCAGTTCGCACCGTCATAGCTGACGGTATAATTAGAGGCTTTCAGCGCGCTGGTATCGGTCCAGCTCGCCGTTACGGTCGTGGCGGAGCTGTTTTTACTGTTGCTCTGCACCGTTGGGCTGCCGATAGTGAAAAAGTCCGCGCCCTGATTGCCGTTGCTGTCGTAGCCCTGCTTATGCACCGCGTTGAAGCTGGTGGTAAAGGCGGCCGCCAGCTGGCCGAGCTGGTTCTGCGCGCTGTCCAGGTCCTGCGAGCGGAAAGCCAGCAGACCGCCCAGCGAGCCGGTACTGATATCCTTTTCTGCAATCTGGACGTTGCCAGCGCTGTTATCGACATAGCCGACGGTGGTGCGCGTCGTATCGCTGCTGGAGGGCATCGCGACCAGGCTGGTAGCTTTGTTGCCGTTGACCAGCGTCACGCTACCCATTGAGACGATATAGTTGCCGTCCTGCTTAGAGACGCTGACGCCAACAATATTGTTCAGGCTATTGACCAGCTGGTCGCGCTGATCCATCAGATCGTTCGGCTGCGCGCCGCCTGCGGTGCTCAGCTTGCCAATTTGCTTGTTGAGATCGGCGATCTGGCTGGTAAAGGTGTTGATCTGATTAACGTTCGAAGCGACATCGGTATTGACGCTGTTCTGCATATTGGTCAGATACTGCGCGGTGGTCTGGAACTGATTCACCAGCCCCTGGGCGTTGCTCAGCATCGACTGACGCGCCGACGGATCGTTCGCGTTGCTCACCACGTTCTGCAGGTTAGTAAAGAAGCTCTGAATCGACGTCGAGAGGCTGGTGGTTGAAGTAGAAAGCAGATCGTCGATGTTGGAGATTTGCGAGTACTGGGTATTGGCCGCGCTGTAGGTGGCACTGGAACTGCGCAGCTGCGCCGTGATGAACTCGTCATACTCGCGCTGTACGCCGGTGATGTTCACGCCATTGCCGTAGTAGCTGCTGCCCTGCAGGGTGCTGTTCGCCTGCGACAGCAAAATCGTCTGCCGCGAGTAGCCTGCGACCGTATAGTTGGTGATGTTGTTGCTGGTGGTGCTGAGCGCCGCCTGTGCGGCGCTCAGCCCACTCATCGCAGAGTTTATTATGCTGGACATTTCGGTTCCTTTCTTTCCCGTTAAGCGGGCTCGCACTCATCAAGGCTCGCCCGTGCGCAAAAAACGCGTCTGGCATCTGCTGATATTATCGGCGCGCCGGCGTGAAACTTGAGGCTGAGCCGCTAGAAGAGATCGTTTAAATCTTTGCTGTACGCCTTCACCACTTTCTCACCCATGTTCTTGAATTGCTGAATCATTCCCACCAGCTTCTGCGCATACTTAGGATCGGTAGCGTAACCGGCGGCCTGCAGCGCGTGTGCGCCCTGCTCGGCAGTCTGCGCGCTGGTGACGGCGGCGTAGCGCGGGTTGTTCGAGAGCAGTTTGACGTAGTCGGTAAGCGCCTCGAAATAGGAGTGGTAGACGCGGAAACTGGCGCGCACCTTCTTCGCCTCGCCCCGCTCATACTCGGTGGTCATGATATCGGTGGTTTCGCCCGTCCAGTTACCGCTCGCCTTGATGCCAAAGACGTTGTAGCTCGGCTTGCCGTCACGGGTCAGGATCTGGCGCTGGCCCCAGCCCGATTCCAGCGCTGCCTGCGCCAGAATCAGGTGGTGCGGAATGCCGCTTTCAGCGCTGGCGGCCTGCGCCGGCTGCGCCAGCTGGGCGATAAACTCGCTGCTGTCGGCAGGCAGGTTGGTCGGCGAGACCGGCAGGCGCGGCACCGCTTTGCGCACTATCTGCTCCAGCTGGCTGGAGGCCGCCGCGCTGTAGATGAAGCTGTCGTCGAGCGGCATCGGCACGGTGCCGGCGCGCTCGTCGGGCTCCTGCGCCGGCTGCATCTGCCTGACGATAAGATCGGCCATGCCCAGACCGCGCTTGCCAATCTCTTGCGCAATCTGCTGATCGTACATCGAGGTAAACATTTTGGTCGATTCGTTGCTGAAGATGCCGTCCTGCGGCAGCGCTTCGCGCATGCTCTTCATCATCATCTGCACAAACATGCCCTCAACCTGTTTCGCCACCTGCAGCGCCTTGCCTTTCGGGTCGGTGCTGGCTTCGCGCTTCAGGTCGTTCAGCGAGCGGCTGTCAAAGGCCGCCCTCATCAGCGATTGCGTATCCATCGTCAGATAATTTCCAGTCTGGCGCGCAGGCAGCCCGCGCTCTCCATCGATTGCAGGATCGACATCAGCTCGATTGGCGAGGCGCCTAAGGCGTTAAGCGCGCGCACCACGTTGTTCAGGTTGGCGCTGGCGCTGACGCGCTGCAGCGCGCCGCCGCTCTGGCGCAGATCGATCTGCGTCTGCGGCGTCACCACCGTCTGACCGCCGCCAAACGGCGTATTCGGCTGGCTGACGTTCTGCGACTGGTTGACCGTGACCGACAGGTTGCCCTGCGCCACCGCACAGGTGCTCAGCGTCACTTCGCGGTTCATCACCACCGACCCGGTGCGCGAGTTGATGATCACTTTGGCGTCTTCAATCGGAATCGAAACGTCGATATTCAGGATCTCCGCCAGCATACGCACCTGGGAGCTGTTGTTCGGCGAAACGCGCACCTGCACGGTACGGGCGTCAAGCGCCGTCGCCTGGCCGTAGCCGCCGCGTCCGTTGATGGCGTCGGCGATGCGCTGCGCCATGGAGAAATCTTCGTTGTTCAGCTGCAGGTTAAGGGTGTTCTGGCTGCCGAAGTTGCTTTGCAGTTCGCGCTCAACGGTGGCGCCACCGGTAATACGGCCGCCGTTAAGCTGGTTGACCTGCACGCTGCTGCCGCCTGCGGACGCACCCGCACCGCCCACCAGAATATTGCCCTGTGCCAGCGCGTAGACCTGGTTGTCGACGCCTTTCATTGGCGTCATGATCAGGGTGCCGCCGCGCAGGCTTTTGGCGTTGCCCAGCGAGGAGACCACCACGTCGATGGTCTGCCCCTGACGGGCGAAGGCGGGCAGCTGCGCCGTTACCATGACCGCCGCGACGTTTTTCAGCTGCATGTTGGTGCCCTGCGGCACGGTAATGCCGAGCTGGGAGAGCATGTTGCTGACGGTTTGCGTGGTAAACGGCGTCTGGGTGGTCTGGTCACCGGTGCCGTCGAGGCCCACGACCAGGCCATAGCCAATCAGCTGGTTATCGCGCACGCCCTGCACGCTGGCCAGATCGCGAATGCGATCCGCGTGGGCGCTGAGGCAGAGGCCGAGCGTCAGGCTCAGGCCGAGCAGTAAACTTTTCACACTTTTCATCATGACCTCATTACATCGGCGAGATGTTCAGGAAGAAACGCTGGAACCAGCCCATGGTCTGCGCTTCATTAATATATCCATTGCCGACATATTCGATGCGGGCATCCGCCACCGCCGTCGACAGTACCGAGTTGCTGGCGCTGATCGTGCGCGGGTTCACCACGCCAGAGAAGCGAATAAACTCGGTGCCCTGGTTAATCTCGATCTGCTTCTCGCCGACCACGCGCAGGTTGCCGTTCGACAGCACCTGGTTCACGGTGACGGTAATGGTGCCGGTAAAGGTGTTGTTGGCGGTTGCGCCGCCTTTGCCAGCGAAATCGTTTTTGCCATTGGCGCCCAGGTTGGCTTTTGAGCCGTCTGCGCCCACCAGGCCGTTCAGACCGGTCGGAATAGCGTCGAGGCCGAAGTTGGCGCTGCCGTCGCGCGATGCGTTTGCAGAAGAGCTCTTGCTGGCGCTGACGTTTTCCTGCAGGACGATAGTGAGCGTATCGCCAATATTACGCGGGCGACGATCCTCAAACAGCGGCTGATAGCCGTAGTTGAGCGGCGCGACGCCTTGAAAAATAGAGCCGTTGACCACCGGCGGCGCGGAAGGCAGCGGCTGCGCCGTTGTTGCCCCTTCCACCAGCGGCGTGCGCGGCACTAACGCACAACCGTTAAGGGTCAGCAGCATTGTTGCCACCAACCAATGTCCAGGCTTTATGTTCAGTTGCTTCGCCACGGAGTCACGACCTTTTAGATGTGTTGACTACAGGCCAGCCAGCGCTGGCCCTGATAACCGACATTAAATCTGCGTTAATTTCTGCAGCATTTGGTCGGAGGTGCTAATTGCCTTGCTGTTGATTTCATAAGCGCGCTGCGTCTGGATCATGGTGACCAGCTCTTCCGCCACGTTGACGTTAGAGGTTTCCACATAGCCCTGATAAAGCAGACCCGCACCGTTCTGGCCCGGCGTGCTCTGGGTCGGCGCGCCTGACGCCTGGGTTTCCTGGTAGAGGTTTTCGCCCATGCTGTCGAGACCGGCGTCGTTAATAAAGGTGCTGAGGGTCAACTGCCCCACCTGCGCCGGGTTGGTCTGGCCCTGCTGCGTCACGCTCACCACGCCGTCGCGCGAGATGGTGATGCTGGTGGCGTTGGCCGGGATCGTGATGCCTGGCTGCACCGGATAGCCGGCGTTGTTGACCAGCTGGCCGTTCTGGTCCACCTGGAATGAGCCGTCGCGGGTGTAGGCGGAGGTGCCGTCCGGCAGCTGCACTTCAAAATAGCCCTGGCCGTTAATGGCCACATCTTTGGAGTTGCTGGTCTGCGACAGGTTGCCCTGTGTGTGCAGGCGCTCGGTAGTGACCGGACGCACGCCGGTACCGATCTGCAGGCCCGACGGCAGCGTAGTCTGTTCGGAAGACTGGGTGCCCGGCTGACGCAGGGTCTGGTACATCAAATCTTCAAACACCGCGCGCGAACGTTTAAAGCCGTTGGTGCTGACGTTCGCCAGGTTGTTGGAGATAACGTCCATATTGGTTTGCTGGGCGTCAAGACCGGTTTTGGCGATCCATAAGGAACGAATCATCTTTTTTCCTCTGCCTTAGCTGCTCATGTTCAGCAGCTGGTTGGCTTTTTGTTCGTTTTCGTCGACGTTGGTGATGACTTTCATCTGCATCTCGAAACGTCGGGCGTTGGCGATCATATCGACCATGGTCTCTACCGGCTTGACGTTGCTGCCCTCCAGCACGCCCGGCATGACCTGTACCGTGGCATCGGCGGCCAGCGCCGCGCCGCGCGTCGCCTGGGTCTGCTGGTTAGGACGGAACATGCCGTCGTCGCCGCGCTGCATCTCTTTGCCGGTCGCTTTCACCAGCTTCAGGCGGCCGATCTGCACCGTGGCGTTTGGCGCATCGCCCGCGTTACGCGAGGTGATGGTGCCGTCCGCCGCGATGGTCAGCTCGGCGCCCTGCGGCACCGCGATGGGGCCGCCGTCGCCCATGACGGGATTGCCCTGGACGGTCAGAATGCCGGTCGAGCTGATCTGCATATTGCCGTTGCGGGTATAGGCTTCGCTGCCGTCAGCGGTACGCACCGCCAGCCAGCCGTCCTGCCCCATCGCCACGTCCAGCGTGCGTCCGGTGTTGTCCATCGCGCCCTGGCTCATATCGGCGCCGGGCGTCGAGGCGGCGACCAGGGTGCGCGTCGGCAGCGACCAGCCGCTGACCGGCACCGCGCGCAGCGCATTGAGCTGCGCGCGAAAGCCCGGCGTTGAGGCGTTGGCGAGGTTGCTGGCCGTGACGGCCTGCTGATCCAGCGTCTGGCTGGCCGCGCCCATTGCGGTATATATCGCGTGATCCATAAAGCAATCCCGTTAGTGAATTAACGCAAGTTAACCAGGGTGTTGAGAATCTGGTCCTGAGTTTTGATGGTCTGGGCGTTCGCCTGATAGTTGCGCTGCGCCACGATCATGTTCACCAGCTCTTTGCTCATATCGACGTTCGACGCTTCCAGCGCGCCGGAGGTCAGCGAACCGTAGGTGCCGGTGTTCGCCAGGCCGATCGCCGCCTGACCAGAGGAGCTGGTAGCGGACCAGACGTTGTCGCCCTGCGACTGCAGCCCTTCCGGGTTAGAGAAGCTGGCCAGCACGATCTGGCCCAGCAGCTGAGTTTTCTGGTTGGAGTAGCTGCCGGTAATGGTACCGTCGTCGTTAATGGCGTAGCTGGTCAGGTCGCCCGGTGCGTAGCCATCCTGCGCCGGGTTGCCAAAGGTGGTGGCGCCGGTGTTCTGCTGCAGGCTGCCCAGCATGTTGAGCGAAATGGTTTGCCCCGCCGCCGCGCCGTTGGAGCCATTGATGGTCAGGTTAACGGTGGAGCCGGTGCCGCCGTTGATGCCAGTCAGTTTGCCGCTGTTGTCAAACGCCATGGTGAAATCACCCGCGCTGGTACCAGTCGTCGAATCGATCGCATGGACCGTCCATTTGTTATCGGCGGTTTTGACGAAATACATATCAAGGGTGTGATCGTTACCCTGCGAGTCATAGACCGTCATGGTGCTTTTGGCGTTACGGCTGTCGGCATTGCTGGCGCTGAACGGCGTCACGGTGGGAATGGCGCTGGTAGAGTTCAGGTTGGCTACCAGACTCCCGGTGGTGGTGGCGCGCGCCGACATCTGCGTGGTCGGAATGCTCAGCGCAACCGGGTTGGCACCGGTCTGCACCGTCGGCGGCGTGCCGCTGACCGGATAGCCGGTGACTTTCAGGCCCTGAGTGTTCACCAGGTTACGGTTCTCATCCAGCGTCAGCTGGCCGTTGCGCGAGTAGTAAACCGCGCCGCTGGTGTCAGTCATACGGAAGAAGCCGTTGCCGCTCAGCGCGACGTCGAGGCCGCGGCTGGTGGTGGTGGTGGCGCCATCGTTAAAGTTCTGGATCACCGCCGCCACCTTGGTGCCGAGGCCGACGTTTGAACCGGCGAACATATCGGCGAAGGCGATGGTGCTGGACTTAAAGCCCGCCGTCGCGGAGTTGGCGATGTTGTTGCCGATAACGTCCAGGTTGCTGGAGGCAGCGCCCAGGCCGCTCACCGCTTGGGAAAATGACATGTTTATTTCTCCTGTTTAGGGATGAATCAGAGAATCTGACGTACTTCATCAAGGGTTGCGGCGCCCATGGTGCCGAGATCCAGTTTGGTGGTGTTATTCGCCGTCGAGACGCCGTTGATGTAGGCGTAGTTGAGCGGCTGGGCCACCAGCTGCGTGCTGCCATTGCTGGCGGCGATTGAAACCGTATATTTGCCGTCCGGCGCGGTAGAGCTGTCCGCCAGGGTGCCGTCCCACGAGAAGGTATGCACGCCGGCCGAGAGCGCTCCCAGATCGATGGTGCGCACCACGTTGCCGCCGGCGTCTTTCACCGTGGCGGTGGTGGCGGTCGACGCGGTAGCCAGCTCGACGCCAAACGGCGTGGTGGTGCCTTTGCCGACCAGCACCTGCGAGCCGTTTACCATGACGCCGTGGCCGATCAGCGTCGAGCTCTGCAGCGACTGGCTGGTGCTGATCTGGCCGGAGATCGAACCCAGCGTGGTATTGAGTTTTTCAATGCCGCTCAGGGTGTTGATCTGCGCCAGCTGCGTGGTGAGCTGGCTGTTGTCCATCGGATTAGTGGGGTCCTGATTCTTTAACTGCGTGACCAGCATGGTCAGAAACTGGTTCTGCAGATCCTGCGCGCTGTTGCTGGTGCCGCTGCTGGAGGAGCTGAGGACCGTGGGGTCCAGCTTCTCATTAACGCCTACTGCAATGCCCATCTGTTATCTCCGTCAGGAACCCATCGTCAGGGTTTTCATCATCATTGATTTCACGGTGTTCAACACCTCGACGTTGGCCTGGTAGCTGCGCGACGCCGACATGGTGTTGACGGATTCCGCCACCACGTCCACGTTTGGCATCTTCACGTAGCCCTTGTCATCCGCCAGCGGATTACCCGGGTCGTACACCAGCTTTGCCGGAGAGGGATCGTCCAGCACCTGCGCCACTTTGACGCCGCCGGTCGCCGCGCCGGGCGCCGCATCGGTTTGAAACACCACCTGCTTCGCCACGTAAGGCTTGCCGTCAGGCCCGGTGACGCTGTCGGCGTTCGCCAGGTTGCTGGCGCTGACGTTGAGACGCTGGGATTGCGCGGTCATCGCTGACCCGGCAATGTCAAAAATATTCAGCAGTGCCATGTTTATTGCCCTTGTAACACGCTCATCATGCCCTTGATCTGGCTGCTGATGAGGGTGAGGTCGGTCTGGTACTTCAGACTGTTGTCCGCGAACTGGGTACGTTCGCGATCCATATCGACGGTGTTACCGTCGGCTGCAGGCTGATCGGGAATGCGATAGAGCAGGTTGGCCGACGCCGCCGAGTTGACCTGCGCTTCGATATGACGCGGCGAGGTAACCTTTAGCGACATACCGCTGCCTTCGGCGCGACCATTTTTCATTACCCGACTGAGCTCGCTGGCAAAGTCGATATCCCGCGCCTGATAGCCAGGGGTATCGGCGTTGGCAATGTTTGACGCCAGGATCTCCTGACGTTGAGCACGCAGATTGAGGGCTTCAGTGCCGAACTGCAGCGCCGCATCCAGTTTGTCGAGCATGCTTCCTCCGCTAATGAGAATTTCGAGCGGACAGCTTATGCGGAGAAAAGCAATAGCCATCGTCTGAATAACGTTAAAAACCACGGCTATTTTTCGGCTTGATTTTGTCGCGACGCGAGTACACTCGTCGCCATTAGCAGCAAGGAGTCATTTGATGCGTAACATTACCGCCCTGTTGGCCAGCCTGCTGGCGCTGTTCGCCCTGCCCGCCGACGCCGCCGATCTTTCCGCCCAGCTAACGGGTTTCTTTCAGGCTCGCGACGCGCAGCATGCGGCGGGCATGACGGTGGAGATTAAGACGCCACAGGCGCAGTGGCCGACCTGCGACGCGCCGCAGTTCAGCCTGCCTGGCAATAGCCGCCTGTGGGGCCCCATGAGCGTGGCCGCTACCTGCGGCGATACGCGACGTTTTCTTCAGGTACAGGTGCAGGTTACCGGCCAGTATCTGGTGGCGACGCGCCTGCTGGCGCGCGGCTCGACCGTCAGCGCCGACGATTTTCGTTTGCAGAGCGGCCGTCTCGATACCCTGCCGGCGCGCGCCATGCTGGACGCCGGTTCGGTCGCGGATGCGGTGGTGCTGCGCGATATTCAGCCGGGCCAGCCGGTGACGCTGTCGATGATGCGTCAGCCGTGGCGCGTGAAGGCGGGTCAGAGCGTAATGGTGATCGCCAGCGGCGAAGGCTTTAACGCCAGCGGCGAAGGCAAAGCGTTAAACAATGCGATTCTGGCGCAGTCGGTGCGCGTGCGCATGGGCAACGGTCAGGTGGTGAGCGGGAAAGTGGATGCGGATGGGAATATTCTGATATCGCTATAAGGCGCTAAAGAACACTGTTTTTCTGCCGATAGAGAAATCAATTAAGCGATTACGCTATTCTGATTCAGGTGGCAGTTTCCCCTGACCGTACAGGAGCCCGAATATGAGCATCGACAGAACGCAACCTCTGAAGCCCGTCGCGACCGTGCAGACCCGTGAAAGCAATGAGTCTGCAACCGGTAAAACGCGCCAGGCGTCGAACGCTACCGCAACCACGCCCGCCGCTGCTCAGGTCAGCCTGAGCAATGCGCAGTCACAGCTGACCCAGCCGGGCAGCCAGGACATTAACGTGGCGCGCGTCGAACAACTGAAAAACGCCATTCGCAATGGCGAACTGAAAATGGATACCGGCAAGATCGCCGATGCGCTGATTGCCGACACTAAGGCGTATTTAGAGGGTAAATAATCCCCATGATCAACCTGTTGACCACACTAGATAAGATGCAGGAAGTGCTTTCCTCGCTGTCGAACATTCTCGAAGAGGAGCAGCACCAACTGGCCGCGGGCAGGATTAACAATAATCTGCTGCAGCGCATTACCGAAGATAAAAGCGCGCTGCTGGCGACGCTCAGCTATCTTGACGAGATGCGTCGCAGCACCGAGCGGCAGCTCGGCACCCAGGCGCCTTATGCTGGTCACAGTGATATGACGCGCCGCTGGCAGAGTATCGGCCTGATGACGCGTCGCTTAAACGACGCCAATACCCACAACGGTCTGCTGCTCACTCAGCAGATCCGCTTTACCGAAGAGGCGCTGACCGTGCTTAAGCCGCATCAGACCCAGGCATTTTACGGCCCGGACGGGCTGGGTAAAGGTCAGGCGACGCTAAGCCGGAAGGCATAACATTCAAAGCCGGATAGCGCAAATCCGGCTTTTCCCTCTGAATTTAAGCATACTGCATCACCGGTTGGCGCTTCCTGACGGCCTTTCATCGTGAAATTTCATCAAAAGAGTAAGACCTGAGCCCCCATTTTATTCGACCGCGTTTTTCATCATTTAACACCTCATCGACAACGCCATTAACCAGCGAAAGGCATTGCGCGCCCTGTTGCCCTGTCGTCTTAAGACTTTTATTCGCCCTTTCAGCATACTCCAGAAACGAAGGCTTATTATAAACAACGGGGTCAGGCAACGTCGCGCAGACCGAGTTGCTGCCTATTCTGTCAGTATCACTATCCTGGTCTTGCTGGCTGATATAGCTATCAATCTTATTTAAAGTCTCAAGGGTCTCAGCAGGCGCTGACAGTAACGCACTGACCAGCGCGTCCCGCAGTGCAATACTTTGAACCGAATTAATTTTGCCGGATAGAGCAGGCGTGAATGCTATAAATACTTTTTCGCCCTCAGAAACGCCGCTAACAAACGTGTTAAAACAGTGCTGATCGGTCAAAATTATTTTCTCACCTAAAATCGCCCTGCAGCGGTTTGTATTGGCAAAATTAGCAGCTGAGTAGATAAGCAAAATGGAGGTCATGATAAACAGAGATTGTTTTTTCATCTTATCACTTCTAGCGTTCTGTCCGATGAGAGAGCTATGAGACGGCGAGTGTGATAATCCAGAATTATGCATCCCTCAGAAGCCCATCCCGCCGGAGGCGCGATGCGCTCTCCATGGATACGAAAAGCGCTACGGCCATAACTTTCGCCCGATGTTTGTATTAACGTTATAGTTAATGGTCCTTTAGAATGCGTATAACCGCCGATATGATACATTCTCTGGGGTAACGGGCCTAATCCGTGGACCTGCTGGCGATCAGGGTTATTTTTGTTAGTCATCCTTCCCGCATACCCCTGTTCAATCATTTCGCCGTTATGAAACAATTCTCCTGTGCTTTACTTATATATCCATGCCATACCTTTTCCATCTCCTTTATCAAGCCCTGACTCGCCAACTGTCAGCGTGCAATATATTCCCGTCAACATAATGTGAAGTTAACTTTTCATAGGATAAGGCAATAGATTCAACAGGCTCTATCGCTGATCCGTAGCGACTTTTAATATCGTACATTAATGTTGCGTTAGAGCAGCCCTGAACACCTTCTAAAAACAGGGTGAAATAGTGTTCCTCCTGCCCATTATCATGAATTCTGTAATAATGAAACTTAGCGGATTTTAGCTTTTCACCGTTAGTCAGCGCTTTTAATAAAGAGGGTGTAGATGAATCAATAACTTTATCAAAGTAGAGTGGCTGATGGCACCTCGCACTAGCGCTTTTCCCTGTATATGGTTCAACCGGAACCTCGGTCAGACTCATTACAGACAAGACCTCTATGCTGTTTTCTCTTCCTGAAACGTCAGCAGAACCTTTTATTAAATTACCCGCATCATCATACAGCCATGCATATACTGGTATAGCCATTCCCCTTTCCTCTTTTAACGGCCTGATTACAGACTATAAAGATAAAAAGGTGTGGGCTAAAACAGTCTCGTCAAAAATTCATGGTCGTTTGATACTGATTAACTTAACCGCATGAAAAAAATGAAAACAAAAAAACTGCGAGAGAGGCTCATTAAAATCAATATACATATTTTATTACTGGAACAGGTTAAACATAGATTTTACTTGCACTACTGCACAGGCTGCTATGTCTGCATTGTCAGATGTACAAAAAAATCGCCCTAAGACGTAATGCCAGCCAGTTAAGCATGGGATGATAACGTAGTCTGGTGCCGCTCAGGGGCGGGCGGTCCTCGCGCCGCTAACGCGATACCTTCACGCTATTCGCCTGCCTGACGGACCGGTGGGGCTGGAACGTCCCTGTTCCAGCCCCACCTTTCGCCCGCATCCCTGCGGGCTCTCCTGGCAGACTCACTCTGTTCAGCGCTGCGAAATGCCAAACCTGAGCGGCACCAGCCTGCCTGCCAGCTTCCGTGTGCGCTGTTAGAAAAGGACTATGAGAAAGGCCGCTATTTTAAAAAATAGCGGCCTTAACTGGCAAGCATAACGCCAGAAAGCGGGATTTTGCTGTTTTACGCGTGCGCCCGGCGCGCATAGTCGCGCAGCCGGAAGCCGAGCAGCCCCAGCGTCAGGAAGTAGGCGCCGCCGCCCACCGCGCAGACCGCCGCCAGACGCAGCAGACGCCAGACCATCGCGCCCTCTTCCCACGCTGGCATCACATAAAGAATGCCCACTAGCGCCGCCGCCATCACGATGACCGCAATCACCAGACGCAGAAGGAAACTCGTCCAGCCCGGCTGCGGCTGAAAAATCTTTTTCTTACGCAGCTGCCAGTAGAGCAGCGCGGCGTTGAGACAGGCCGCCAGGCCAATTGAGAGCGACAGACCGGCATGCTTCAGCGGGCCGATAAAGGCCAGGTTCATAAGCTGCGTCATCACCAGGGTAATCATGGCGATCTTCACCGGCGTTTTGATGTCCTGACGCGAGTAGAACCCCGGCGCCAGCACCTTCACCACGATCAGCCCCATCAGCCCCACCGAATAGGCGATCAGCGCGCGCTGCGTCATCAGAGCGTCGAAGGCGGTGAACTTGCCGTACTGGAACAGCGCGATGGTAAGCGGACCGGAGAGAATGCCCAGCGCCACCGCGCTCGGCAGCGCCAGCAAAAAGCAGAGGCGCAGGCCCCAGTCCATCAGGCGGGAATATTCATCGTGATTGCCGCTGGAAAAGCTTTTCGCCAGCGACGGCAGCAAAATGGTGCCGAGCGCCACGCCCAGTACGCCCGACGGAAACTCCATCAGGCGATCGGCGTAATACATCCAGGAGACCGAGCCGGAGACGAGAAACGAGGCGAAGATAGTATTGATAATCAGCGAAATCTGGCTGACGGAAACGCCGAGGATCGCCGGCCCCATCTGACGCATCACGCGCCAGACGCCCGCATCCTTCAGGTTAATGCGCGGCAGCACCAGCATGCCGATCTTCTTCAGGTGCGGCAGCTGGTAGAAAAGCTGCAGCATGCCGCCTGCCACCACCGCCCACGCCAGCGCCATCACCGGCGGATGGAAATGCGGCGCGGCAAAAAGCGCAAAGCCGATCATGCTGATGTTCAGCAGCGTCGGCGCGAAGGCGGGAACGGAAAAACGGTTCCAGGTATTGAGGATCGCGCCCGCCAGCGAGGCCAGCGAAATCAGCAAAATATAGGGAAAAGTGACCCGCAGCAGCGCGCTGGTGAGTGCGAACTTATCGGCGGTATCGGCAAAGCCGGGCGCGGTAACCAGAATCACCCAGGGCGCAGCGACCATCCCAGCGAGAGTCACCAGCGCCAGCGCCAGCGTCAGCAGGCCAGAGACGTAGGCGATAAAGAGCCGCGTCGCCTCTTCGCCCTGCTTGCTTTTATACTCGGCGAGGATCGGCACGAACGCCTGCGAAAAAGCGCCTTCGGCGAAAATACGCCGCAGCAGGTTCGGCAGCTTAAAGGCGACGAAAAAGGCGTCGGTGGCCATCCCGGCACCGAACACCCGCGCCACAATGGCGTCACGGGCAAAACCCAATACGCGGGAAAACAGGGTCATGGAACTGACCGCTGCCAGCGATTTCAACAGATTCATAATTGGCGCGCGTCCTGAAAAGAGTCGGCAAAATGAGCTACTTAGCGCGGGCGCCCAGCGGCGCCCGGCGATAGTCTACTGCCACGGCGGGAAATGACCAGCGCGGAGTGTTACAAGGCGTTATTCCTTCTCCGCCTCGCGCCACATCTTTTCCACCACGCGCTGCGCCAGCAGCGCCTGTTCGCCGCCTGTTTCAGGCATCGTCTGATTTTGCACGCACTGGATAAAATGGTGCGCCGCGCCGCTAAAGCCGCGCTGGGTCAGATGGCTTTGCCAGCCGGGCGGCGGATCGCTGCGCACGCCGTCGCCGCGCTCCTCCTGCCAGTCGCGCATCTCCAGCACGTCGATGCAGCGGCCGTCGCCGACCAGGCTTACGCGCTCGCGCTGGCTGCCCGCGCGGCGATGCATGCTGGTGGCGATCTGCACGGCGCCGGCGGTGAAGTGGTGCTCGGCATAGAGCATTTCGCCCTGCTCGTTGGTGTGGATGTAGCCATGACGCTGGACGGCGCGATCGCCCGCCAGCCAGAGCGCGGTATCCACCACGTGCAGATAGTCATCGAGCAGCGTAAAGCGCAGATCGTGCGGCCCCACGCTGTCGCTGCGGTGTTTCTCCACGCGCAGGCTGGCGGCCTGCGGCATCGCCAGCCGCAGCTGCTGATAGCGCGGCGCAAAGCGGCGGTTAAAGCCCACCATCAGCTTGCGTCCGCGCTTTTCCGCCAGCGCCACCAGCGCCTCGGCCTGGCTGAAATTATCGGCCAGCGGCTTATCCACCAGCACATCTTTTCCCGCCAGCAGCAGCGCTTTGACAACCTCGTAGTGGGTAGCGGTGCTGGTGTGAACGAACACCGCGTCGCAGGCGTCCGCCAGCGCGTTCAGCGAGGAGAAACAGGCCATACGGTAGCTGTCGCACACCCTCTGCGCCTTCTGCTGATTCGGCGAGAAGCCGCCGACCAGCGTCCAGCTTTCCGCCTGTCCCAGCACCGGCAGCCAGGCTTTCTGCGCAATCGAACCCAGTCCAACCACGCCAATTCGCAGCGTCATCTCAGCCTCCTTTATGCAGCAGCGTCTGCACCAGCGCCTGTAACGCGGCGACCGACTGCTCCAGCACGGCGACGCGCGCGCTGAGATCGCTGTTATCGTCCAGCGGCGTTTGCGCCAGGCTGACGGCCTGATTGTCGCCAAACAGATGCAGGTAGCGGCTTTCGCGTTTGCCCGGCTCGCGCGGCAGGCGCGTCACCATCTCGCGCTCGGTCAGGCCAGCCAGCACGCTTTCCACTTCCTCAACGTCGGCAAACTCGTGCAGTCTGCCGCTGCGCGTGCGCAGCTCGCCCGGCGTTTGCGCGCCGCGCAGGAACAGCAGCGTCAGAATCGCCACCTCGGCGCTGCTGAGCTGCAGGTTGCCGAAGGTCGAATTGCAGAAGCGCTGCTCATACTTCGCCACGCGCTGCCCGAAGCCGCTGTTGGCCGTCGCCAGATGCTTTTTCGTCAGCCGATCGAGCTCCTCCTGCACGTCGCTTTCGGTCAGGTTCATCACCGGCTCGCGGTTCGACTTCTGGTTGCAGGCGGTCACCACCGCATTCAGCGATAGCGGATACTGCTCCGGCGTGGTGACCTGCTTCTCCAGCAGGCAACCCAAAACACGCAACGCCAGCGGCGAAAGCGCCATTTTCATTCCGATCTCCTTATTAGCCGCGCCGATCCGGCGTCCACTCCTGACGGGTCAGCGCGGTCAACACGTGATCCTGCCAGCGGCCGTCGATTAACAGATAGTCTTTCGCATAACCCTCTTTTTCAAAGCCGAGGCGCGCCAGCAGCGCACCGCTGCGCTGATTATGCGGCATGTAGTTCGCCATAATGCGGTGGATATTCTGCTGGCGTTGCATATAGCGAATGGCGGCCTGCAGCGCTTCAAACATCAGCCCCTGTCCTTGCCACTTTTCGCCCAGCGAATAGCCGAGGTAGCAGGCGTGGAAGGAGCCGCGCAGCACGTTGCTGAAGTTGGCGACGCCGCGCACTTCAGACTCGTCGGGATCCATCAGAATGAAATAGTAGGCGGAGCCGCTTTTCTGCATATCGGCGATCAGGCTCAGGCGCGCCTGCCAGCCGGAGGGATAACAGTGGCTCTCGTCGCGCACCGGTTCCCAGGGTTTTAAGAAGGCGCGGTTTTCGGCGTAGTAATCCGCCAGTCGCCAGGCGTCGCGCTCGTGAACCAGACGCACCACCAGGCGATCGGTGGTTAATCGCACCCTGGGCGCGGCAGAACGATAGCCAAACATCATGACTCCTGAAATCTGAGGCTTAAGGAAAGCGGTGCTAATAACATAGCTTTCACTATAACCGCCGCCCCTGCTGCGGTAAAATATTCGTTAACAACCAGTATGAAACGCGTTGATTTTATTTTGCAAATCCCGGCCCGCTCGCGGCATAGGTTTGCCCTCGCCCGGAATCTCTTCCATACTTCCGACACGCCCTCAATCAGGGTGACGCCCGTCGCCCTGACTATCATAAGGAGACCGGGATGAAACTCTACATCTACGACCACTGCCCCTTTTGCGTCAAAGCGCGCATGATTTTCGGCCTGAAAAACCTGCCGGTAGAGCTTATCGTGATGCTTAATGATGACGAAGCGACGCCGAAAAAGCTGGTGGGGCAGAAGGTCGCGCCCATTCTGCAAAAAGATGACGGCAGCGCAATGCCGGAAAGCCTCGATATTGTGCGCTTTATTGATAAAAGCGACCGGGAGCCGCTGCTGAACGGCAAAATCAATCCGGCGATCGGCGACTGGCTGCGCAGCGTCAACGACTACGTTAATAAGCTGCTGCTGCCGCGCATCGCGGACGCCGCCTTCGCCGAATTCGCCACGCCAGAGGCGCGTGACTATTTCCGCCAGAAGAAAGAGGCGGCGATCGGCGATTTCGCCGAGCTGAAGAGCCATGCGCCAGGCCTGATCAAAAAGGTCAGCGACGATCTGCGCCAGCTCGACAAGCTGATTGTCAAACCCAACGCGGTCAACGGCGAGCTGTCGGAAGATGATATCCACCTCTTTCCGCTGCTGCGTTCGCTGACGCTGGTAGCCGGCATCGACTGGCCGAGCCGCGTGGCCGACTATCGCGACAACATGGCGAAGCAGACGCAGGTCAACCTGCTCTCCTCTATCGCCCTCTGATCCGGTTTGATGAGAGGCGCGCCGGCGTTTCTCATCGCCTTTTTAATGACACCTCATCTGCATTCAGGCACCCTAGGCGCTGCATGAGCATCAACTGGATGAGGACAAAATGAAAAAGGCATTTCTGGGGCTGACGGCCCTGTTTTTCGCCGTGCTGGTTAGCGGCTGCAATCAGCTGACGCAGTACACCATCAGCGAGCAGGAAGTGAATCAGGCGCTGGCGAAGCACAACAATTATGAAAAAGATATCGGTGTCGCTGGCCTGGTGAACGCCCATATCCTGCTGACCGACCTCAGCAGCCAGATTGGCCGCGAGGAGCCGGACCGCGTCACGCTGACCGGCAGGGCGAAAATCAACGTCAGTTCGCTGTTTGGCCCGCAGGAAGCGGATATGCAGCTGAAAATGAAGGCGCAGCCGGTATTCGACGCGCAGCAAGGCGCCATCTATCTGCGCGATCTGGAGATCGTCGACGCGCAGGTGCAGCCGGAAAAAATGGCCGCGGTGATGAAAAGCCTGACGCCCTATCTGAATCAGTCGCTGAAAAGCTACTTCAATCAGAAGCCGGCCTATGTCTTGAGCGTCGATCGCAGCAAAGGCGAGGCGCTGGCGAAGAAATTCGCTAAGGGCCTTCAGGTCGAGCCTGGCCAGCTGGTGATTCCGTTTACGCAGTGACAAGGTGCAGGCGTGGGTGACATGGCCCGATCGCAAAGACGCAAAAGCGCCATCCCTGGCGGCTCGTCCCGCGCAGTCCCTTGCGCGGGACGCTTTGCTCTTCGGTCCATGTCACCCGCGCTGTAAGCTCATCTGCGGTCTGGCGCCGTGCCCGCTGTTCTTTTCCCCCTCCCTGCAAGAAAAGAAGTGCAAACGGTTGCCCGACACCTTATGCTTTGTACCCGGCCAAAACGCGCCTCTACGTTTCCTGACTAGCCGGAGCTTCACTGATGACTGCACACCCTCAGCAACTTACTATCCGCCGCCCTGACGACTGGCATATTCACCTGCGCGACGACGCGATGCTGAATACGGTCCTGCCCTATACCAGCGCGGTTAACGGACGTGCCATCGTGATGCCCAACCTGGTGCCGCCGGTCACCAGCGTCGCTGCCGCCGTCGCCTACCGCGACCGCATCCTGGCCGCGCTGCCCGCGGAACATCGCTTCACCCCGCTGATGACCTGCTACCTTACCGACTCGCTCGATCCCAGTGAGATCGAACAGGGCTTCAATGCGGGCGTGTTTACCGCCGCGAAACTCTACCCGGCGCATGCCACCACCAACTCCAGCCACGGCGTCACCCATATCGCCGCCATCAGCAGCGTGCTGGAGCGGATGCAGAAGATCGGCATGCCGCTGCTGATTCATGGCGAAGTCACCCACGCCGACATCGATATTTTCGACCGTGAGGCGCGCTTTATCGACAGCGTCATGGAGCCGCTGCGCAAAACCTATCCGGAACTCAAAATCGTCTTTGAGCACATCACGACGCGCGAAGCCGCGCAGTACGTCGAGGCGGGCAATGACAAGCTGGGCGCCACTATTACGCCGCAGCACCTGATGTTCAACCGCAACCATATGCTGGTTGGCGGCGTGCGCCCGCACCTCTACTGCCTGCCGATCCTCAAGCGCAACGTCCATCAGGAGGCGCTGCGCAGAGTGGTTGCCAGCGGCCATCCGCGCTTCTTCCTCGGCACCGACACCGCGCCGCATCTGCGCCATCTTAAAGAGGCGAGCTGCGGCTGCGCGGGCGTTTTCAACGCGCCGACGTCGCTGCCCGCCTACGCTACCGTTTTCGAAGAGCTGGACGCCCTGGCGCACCTGGAAGCGTTCTGCTCGGAGAACGGCCCGCGCTTTTACGGCCTGCCGCTGAATGAAGGGAGCGTGACGCTGGTGCGCGAACCCTGGAAAGTCGAAGAGAGCATCAGCATGGGCGAGCACGCGCTGGTGCCCTTCCTCGCCGGCGAAACCCTGAACTGGCGCGTGAAAAACTGATTGCGCTTTCGCTTGCCTCCGGCCGGAATATACTGTAAATATATACAGCATCTAATCCGGAGGCTGCTATGCGTGTTGAAATTACCGTTGCGAAAACGTCCCCGCTTCCGTCCGGCGCAATGGAAGCGCTGACGGCAGAACTTTCCCGCCGTATCGATGAAGAATTTCCCGACGGCCAGAACCATGTCAAGGTGCGCTATGCCACCGCGAACCAGCTCAGCGTGCTGGGCGGCGGTAAAGAGACGCGCGATCGAATCAGCGATATTTTACAGGAAACCTGGGAAAGCGCTGACGACTGGTTCATTACCGATTAACCGCCACTGCGCAGTTTTTGCCGGGTGTCGCCATCCGGCTTTTTTATCGCTCTCTCCCCTCGCCATAACTTTTTCCTGCATCTAGACTCTGATCGATCAATCGCCTATTCTTGCGCTCGTTATGCTTAACAGGAGGTGAGATGAAATGATGACAGACAACCCGGAAGAGGCCATGACCTTCGGTGAACTGCTGGCGCTGATTGCCGATCAGCAACGTCGCCTGACGGTGCTGGAAAGCGCCTTCTCCAGCCTGACCCTCTGCCTCGACGAGCGCGCCGCTCAGCTGCTGGTGCATCATCTGACGCTTGAGGCACAAAATCAGAATCACGACGAACCGCTGCAGCAACACTTTTCTCGCCTGGCACTGACGCTGCAAAAGCCTCACAGCGTACAGCAGGCGGACCCACTGGCCTGATTTTTTACTGCTGCGCGAGCGCGTTAAAAAACTGCCTGATGCGTCAGGCATTTTATTTTTTTTAATCGTTTTTTTAACGCCGAATATTTTGCTCACTTTTTGTTCTCCGCACATTTTAATCGGATAGAACGCTTTTTCTGTTATAATTGTCTCGCTATCGGATAAAAAAGCCGCATTGAACCTCATCATGCACTTCGTTTAACGAGTAATAAGGAGGTTATAATGGACAGTAATCATAAAGACGTTATTCAAACTCACCCGCTGGTGGGCTGGGATATCAGTACCGTAGACAGCTACGACGCTATGATGATCCGTTTGCATTCGCTCTCCTCGCAGGATCAAAAAGAAGAAGAAGCAGACGTCGGACCGACCTACTGGCTGACAACAGACGTGGCAAGACAATTTATTTCTATTCTTGAAGCTGGCATTGCCAAGATCGAATCGGCCGAGCAAATGGAGCGTTACCAGTCCAAACATTAGTCTCCGCCAGATGAACGGGCACCCTCAGGGGTGCCTTTTTCATTTCTGATTCTGGTATGCTGCTGGGCGTGTTACGGCTTTCAGGAGTTATCCTTCAATGATTTATGATCTGATTGTGGTGGGCAGCGGATCCGTTGGCGCCGCCGCGGGTTTTTACGCCACCCAGGCGGGCCTGTCGGTGTTGATGATCGATTCCAGCCATCCGCCGCATACCCAGGGCGCGCATCATGGCGAAACGCGGCTGATCCGTCACGCCTACGGCGAGGGCGAACGCTATGTTCCGCTGGTACTGCGCGCGCAGGCGCTCTGGGACGAGCTGGAACAGCAGGCTGGCGAACGCATCATGCACCGTAGCGGCATTATTAACCTTGCGCCCCAACACTCTGAATTTATTCGCAACGTCATCGACAGCGCGCAGGCCTGGCAGCTGGAGATAGAGCTGCTGCAGGCGGAGGAGGTGCGCCAGCGCTGGCCGCAGATCAGCGTGCCGGATGGCTATATCGGCGTGTTCGAACCGCAGTCGGGCTACCTGAAGTGCGAGCAGGCGGTGCGCAGCTGGATCGCCCTCGCCGAGAAGGCGGGCTGCGCGCAGCTGTTTAACTGCGGCGTGTCGCAAATTGGTCGCGACGGCGATCTGCAGCAGGTGGTCACGGCAGACGGTACCTTCCGCGCGCGTAAGATGCTGATCAGTGCCGGTACCTGGGTTGGCAAGCTGGTGCCAGATTTACCGATCAAGCCGACGCGTAAAATATTCGCCTGGTATCAGGCCGATGGCCGCTATAGCGAAAACAATAAGTTTCCGGGCTTTACGGTAGAGATGGAGAACGGCAGCCACTTTTACGGCTTTCCGGCGGATAACAACGCGCTGAAAGTGGGACGTCACGACGGTGGCCAGCCAATGCGCCAGCCGGAGGACCGCAAACCCTTCGGGAGTTTTGCGGAAGATGGCAGCGACGCCTTTGCGTTTCTGCGTAAATTCCTGCCTGGCGTCGGGGTCTGTCTGCACGGCGAAGCCTGCAGCTACGACATCAGCCCGGATGAAGACTTTATTATCGATACCCTGCCGGACGAGCCGAATCGGCTGATTATCACCGGCCTGAGCGGACATGGATTCAAGTTCGCCAGCGTGCTGGGGGAGCTGGCGACAGAGTTCGCGCTTGATAAACCTTTTTCGTTTGATCTCACGCCCTTCTCACTCGCTCGCTTTACCCGCTAAGCGATAAAAAGCCTGACGCATGCGCGTCAGGCTCAGGCGGTTACTCTTTCTCCGGCATCGGGATTGCCATGGTCAGCCGGCCGCGCGACTTATTGAAGATCTTATTGCCGTTTTCACGACCGGCGCGGCGCGCGCGCTGCTCTTCCGGCGACAGCTGCGCCTCTTCCATACAGAGCGGGCTGCAGCAGTTGTGGAACTTCTCGGCGCAGCTCGGGCACTGAATAAAAAGCAGATGGCAGCCGTCGTTGACGCAGTTGGTGTGCGTATCGCATGGCGCACCGCACTGATGGCACTGCGACAGCACATCGTCGGAGATGCGCTCGCCCATGCGCTCATCGAAGACAAAATTCTTACCCCTGAAGCGCACCGGCAGGCCCTGCTCGCGCGCGCGACGCGCATACTCGATTATGCCACCTTCGATATGGTAAACATCGTCGAAACCGTTATGACGCATCCAGGCGCTCGCCTTCTCGCAGCGAATGCCGCCGGTGCAGTACATCACGATTTTTTTATCTTTCTGCTCCTGCAGCATCTCAACCGCCATCGGCAGCTGATCGCGGAAGGTGTCAGCCGGGATCTCCATCGCATTATCGAAACGGCCCACTTCATATTCGTAGTGGTTGCGCATATCGACGAATACCGCGTCGGGATCGTCCAGCATTGCGTTGACTTCTGCCGCTTTCAGGTAGGTGCCGACGTCACTGGCGTCGAAGCTCTCATCTTCAATACCGTCCGCTACGATGCGGTCACGCACCTTCAGGCGCAGCACCCAGAAAGATTTGCCGTCGTCGTCGAGCGCGATATTCATGCGCAGATTGTTCAGCGCCGGATCGAAGCCATACAGATAGTCTTTCATCTTCTCATAGAGGCTGGCGGGGACGCTGATCTGCGCGTTGATCCCCTCTTTGGCCACGTAGACGCGGCCAAAGACCTTGAGTTCGGTCAGGCCAAGATAGAGGGCGTCGCGAAAGGCTTTGGGATCGGCGATGTGAAAATATTTGTAGAACGAGACGGTCGTGCGCGGTTCGGTTTCCGCCAGCATGCGCGCCTTCAGCTCTTTATTGTTAACAAGGTTATGTAACACTGGCATGGTGTTCGTTCCTGTCTGGGATAAAAAATTGCGCGGCACATGATACAGCAATGGGCCAGGATGCAAAGAGAATTGATCTGGATCGCTTTTTATTCACCCGTTCAGGCGCGCTTCTTTTCAACTGGAGGTATGCGCAATCGCCCTGCATTTATTTCAGCGCAGAAGAAAAGCTGGCACAATAGGGGAAAATCAACGAGATATTGGCGCCATCAGGCGCATGACGCAGGATAAGCTTTTTCATATGACTCAACTGCCGCAATTTTCCCGAGCACTCCTCCATCCCCGTTACTGGCTCACCTGGCTGGGCATTGCCTTTCTTTATCTGCTGGTGCTGCTGCCCTATCCGCTGCTCTATGTGCTGGGCTGCGGGCTCGGACGTATCGCAATGCGCTTTCTGCAACGCCGCGTCGCCATCGCCCGACGCAATCTGGAGCTCTGCTTTCCCGATATGCCGACCAGCGAACGTGAAGCGATGGTAAAGCATAACTTTGAGTCGGTAGGCATGGGGCTGATTGAAACCGGCATGGCCTGGTTCTGGCCCGACTGGCGCATCAAGAAGTGGTTCGATGTCTCCGGCCTTGAGCATATCCAGAAAGCGAAAGATGAGCAGCGCGGCGTGCTGCTCATCGGTATGCATTTCCTGACGCTGGAACTGGGGGCGCGTATTTTTGGCATCTATAACCCTGGCATCGGCGTCTATCGCCCCAATGACAATAAGCTGCTTGACTGGCTGCAGACCTGGGGCCGGATGCGCTCTAATAAAGGTATGCTCGACCGTAAGGATCTGAAAGGCATGATCCGCGCGCTGAAAAATGGCGATATTATCTGGTACGCACCCGATCATGATTACGGCCCGCGCAGCAGCGTGTTTGTACCTTTCTTTGCGGTGGAAAAAGCCGCTACGACCGTCGGCACCTATCTGCTGATCCGCAGCGGCAAGCCGCACGTCATTCCCTTCGTCCCGCGCCGCCTGCCGCACGGCCGCGGCTATCAGATGCTTATTCTGCCTGACGTTAGCCAGCAGATCCCGCTCGACAGCGATGTCGCTACCGCTGCGCAGATGAACAAAGTGGTGGAAGATGGCGTCTTACTGGCGCCGGAGCAATATATGTGGCTGCACCGTCGCTTTAAGACCCGTCCTGAGGGCGAGCCTTCTCGCTACTGATCTCCTTCCGGCGGACGCGCTGTCGTCCGCCGACCTTAAGCATCATTTTTGCTTACGCTTAAAATTTCGCCCCAACCAACACAACCCGTTGTTTCATAATGAAAATTTATTTCATCCTTTCCCATGAGAGCCATTCAAAACTAAAAGGAAAGGGATAATAATTCAGTCCCTGATTTTTATTGTTCACCCGTGCTAAATTAATTGTGGCCAAAAGTGGGCTTTACCCGTTAATATAGCCTGTAAGCAGCTGAGAAATTAATGATTGCGATTTATCTTATTTGGACCTGATTGTCATTCACTCCAGGTCTTTTCTTATTTATTCGCAAGCTATTCTTTGCCTTAGCTTATGTATCCAGTAAAATTAACTTATTTTACAAGGTATTGTCTGATTAGACCTCTTGCATATAATCATTATGCTGATTATATCTTCGCCTTATACTTTTATGGAATTTGAACAATTAGAAACATATCGGTAATTTCCCTCGTGACAGTTAATTATTTAACTGCCCTTCAAAAAATATAAAAAGATTACACACAGCAAATCTCTAGCAGGAACATAAAAATGAATAAAGGCATCTATTACTACGTGACAATCAGTACCGATCAGGATAATTACCATTATTTACACCGCAAAGAGTGTAAACGTATGCCGGATAAAGAAGATGTCGTTTTTATCGGCACCTTATATAATTTAAATCAGGCGTTATCTATTGCGCGGATTAATTTTAAAAAAGTCAAACCCTGTATTAAATGCTGTATTCGCTATGCGGCGCCCGTTATGCGCGAAACGGTGCGACCGGTGCTGCACTTCCCGCAAAAGTCACTCTGATCGATGACGGCGGGAGGACTTTCTCGCCCGCCGTCTCTTTTTCATACTTTCCCCTGAAAAATTTCGTCTATCCTTCTCTGACATCCCGTTAATCAGGCAAGGAGAAGAGTAATGAGCATGTTCAGCACCTTAGAAGAAGCCATCGAGGCTGCGCGTGAAGAGTTTCTCGCCGATCATCCCGACACTGAAGAAGAGGATGTCAGCATCAGTCAGTTTGGCCTGCAGAAATATGTGATGCAGGATGGCGATATTATGTGGCAGGCAGAGTTCTTTGAAGATGAAGGCGAAAACGGCGAATGTCTGCCTGTCCGCAGCGGCGAGGCAGCGCAGGCGATATTTGACGGCGATTTCGACGAAGTCGAGCTGCGCCAGGAGTGGTTAGCCGAAAATACGCTGCACGAATGGGACGAGGGCGAGTTTCAGCTTGAGCCGCCAATCGACAGCGAAGAGGGCGAAGCGGCGGCGCAGGAGTGGGAAGATGACAACAGCGAGTCCGATCGCCTGCTCTGATTACTCATAGGGCCCGTGGTGGGCATCAACCGGCAGCAGCATGGTGTCCACCACCAGCGACAGCGGCAGATCGAGAATAGTCAGCACGCGCCATGGGCGATCACGCACATCCCACTGCACGCCGGGATAGTATTGATTGCCGTGTCCCTGTCCAGGCACAGCGCGGCTAATAATACTGCCGCATCCGCTTAATATCAGCGCCATCAGCGCGACCATCACCGTTTTCAGCAAACTTTTCACTCGCGATACTCATTTCAGTTAGCGGCTAGTGTAGACAATGGCGCAGGTAGGCTGTCGCCTTATTACGCTGTCAAAGCGTAATAGTAACGTTAAATCGCGCGCATAAAAAAAGCGGCATCGCTGCCGCTTTAGGTTGGCGAATATTAACCCGCCTGAGGCGGTAGCGCCAGCGGATTAAGCGCCAGCTTCTGATAGCTCTCAACCCACTGATGATACTTGTCGCCGTTCTCCCACAGGCGTGAGTGAACGCGTGCCAGCACCACCGGATCGCTAATCAGCTGCAGACGCTGTTCGCGGTTCAGCTTCTCGGGCGCCTCGCTCAGCGCCTGATCGACGCGGCGGTCGCGCGCGTAATCGAGCAGCTGACTCTGTCGGTGACGTGAGGTCGCCAGCGCGGTCGCCAGCGCGTTAAACGCCGGATGGAACAGCGCATGCATAAAGCCGTGCTTCAGAGCGCGCTCGCGGTTGATCTGCAGGTAGCGATCGGTGTCCACCAGCTCTTTCGGCGGCGCATACTCTTCCGGGATCAGGAACAGCTTCGCGCGCTTGCTCTTCAGCCCGACCGTCGCGCGGCTCGACATCACCGACACAAACGGCGACAGGATCAGCGAGAAGACGATCGGCGCCAGCCACCAGAGGAAGTTGAGATCCAGCACGCCCATGCCTACCGCCCAGACGATGCCGAGCAGCATCTGCGATCCGTGACGACGGAAAGCTTCGCCCCACGGCGTAGCGTCATCGTCGCGCTGCGGCGAGTTCCACACCACTTCCCAGCCCAGGAAGGCGCTGACGACAAATACGGTATGGAACAGCATGCGCACCGGCGCCAGCAGCACGGAGAAGAGCATCTCCAGCAGCAGCGAGATAAAGAGCCGGAACGCGCCGCCGTAAGGTTTCGCGCCTTTGAACCAGATTAGCACCACGCTGAGCAGCTTCGGCAGGAACAGCAGCACCAGCGTCGTCGAGAAGAGCGCGATCGCCAGCTCAGGACGCCACTGCGGCCAGACCGGGAAGAGCTGCCTCGGCTGCAGGAAGTATTGCGGCTCCATTAGCGTATGCACCACCTGCAGCGCGGTGGAGAGCGCCAGGAACATAAACCAGAGCGGCGCCGAGAGATAGGACATGACGCCGGTCAGGAACACCGCGCGGTGCACCGGGTGCATCCCTTTCACCAGGAACAGGCGGAAGTTCATCAGGTTGCCGTGACACCAGCGACGGTCGCGCTTCAGCTCGTCCAGCAGGTTCGGCGGCAGCTCCTCATAGGAGCCCGGCAGGTCATAGGCGATCCACACGCCCCAGCCGGCGCGGCGCATCAGCGCGGCCTCAACGAAGTCGTGCGACAGGATCGAGCCGGCGAATGAGCCCTCGCCCGGCAGCGGCGCCAGCGCGCAGTGCTCGATAAAGGGCTTCACGCGGATAATGGCGTTATGCCCCCAGTAGTGCGACTCGCCAAGCTGCCAGAAGTGCAGACCGGCGGTAAAGAGCGGACCGTAAACGCGCGTGGCGAACTGCTGGCAGCGCGCATAGAGCGTATCCATGCCCGACGCCTTCGGCGACGACTGGATGATCCCGGCGTTAGGGTTCGCTTCCATCATGCGCACCAGGCCGGTAAGACATTCACCGCTCATCACGCTGTCTGCGTCCAGCACCACCATGTAGCTGTAGTTGCTGCCCCAGCGACGGCAGAAGTCGTCGATGTTGCCGCTCTTACGCTTTACGCGGCGGCGGCGACGGCGGTAAAAGATCTTGCCAGCCCCGCCCACATCGCGCACCAGCTCCATCCAGGCCTTCTGCTCCGCGATGGCGATATCGGGATCGTAGCTGTCGCTCAGCACGTAGACGTCGAAATGCTCTGCGTTGCCGGTGCGCGCGACCGATTCCCAGGTGGCGCGCAGGCCCGCGAAGACGCGCTCTACGTCCTCGTTACAGATCGGCATAATCAGCGCGGTGCGATGTTCAGGATTAAGCGGCTCATCGCCTACCGTTGAGTAGGAGATGCTGTACTTGTCGCGACCGATCAGCAGCTGCAGGAAGCCCATCAGCGCGGTCCAGAAGCCGGCCGATACCCAGCAGAACAGAATGGCAAACAGGAACAGAATACCGGTCTGCAGCACGTAGGGCAGGATCTGCATCACCGACTGCTGCCAGTTCTGATTCAGCATCTCCATTGGGTCGAGCAGCGTCCAGCCCTGGTAAGGCAGGATGGTTTTCATGTACCAGGTGGCGATGACGGTCTGGAACAGGGTCAGGATCAGCAGCACATAGCGGCGAATCGAGCCGACATGACGCCATTTTTCCTCGGCGCGCTGCTCTTCCGCCGTGGCGTAGCGGTGCGTCAGCTTTTCGCCGCGCAGCGAACGCCAGGCGCGCACCAGCGGGTTGGTGCGCCAGGCTTCCGGGAACATCAGCGAGCGCTTAACCTTCGGCATCGCCTTCAGCGTGGTGCGGTCGAGATAATCTTTGCCGAACTGCTCGCCGTCGGCCAGCGAGTCCGGCCACGCCATTTTGACGCGGGCCGAGACCGACTTGAGCGGCGCATCGTCAGGACGATCGCTGGCGGCTACATCCTGGCCAAGCGTATCGTGAATGAAGTGAAACGCCTCGGCGTGCTGCAGCGAGGCGCTTAACCGGGCCTTCCCTGCCGCATCCAGCGGCAGGGCTTCCACGTAGTTTTTAGGAATAAATGTCGGATTATTCATTGGCAGGTAACTGATAGCTCCAGGTTTCCGTCAATGTCTTGTCGCCGCTAACCAGCGCGGCGCGCATTTCGGTAGGCTGTTTGTTATCTTTGACGCGCAGACGCAGCACCAGACGCCAGCCTTTGGTGACCGGATTATAGCGCACGCTCTGCTCAACCACTTCGCCGTTCTCGCCCACGCTGACCTGCGGCGCGACCTGGCTGTTAGCGGGCATCTCGCTCATCGCTTTCCCAACGAAGTCGATGGTGAAGGCGACAGACCCGTCCGGCTGACGCACCAGATTTGACTGCTTCACGTCACCCGCCGAACGCAGCGTGTTTTTCACCCAGGCGATATCGTCGGAGTGAAGCTGGCTCTCGTTGCGCGTAAAGTGCAGGCGGTAGTTGAAGCTCATCTCTTTGCCCGGATCCGGCAGATTCTCCGGTGTCCAGAAGGCGACGATATTGTCGTTGGTTTCATCCGCGGTCGGGATCTCCACCAGCTCGACGCGGCCTTTACCCCAGTCGCCCAGCGGTTCAACCCAGCCGCTCGGACGCATATCGTAACGATCGTCGAGATCCTGATAGCGGTTGAAGTCGCGGCTGCGCTGCAGCAAGCCGAAGCCTTTCGGGCTTTCAATGGTGTAGGTGCTCACCGCCAGATGGCGCGGATTATTGAGCGGTCGCCAGATCCATTCGCCGTTGCCGCTGTGAATCGACAGACCGTCGGAGTCATGCAGCTCTGGACGGAAGTTCATCACTGGCGAAGGCTGATTGGCACCAAACAGGAACATACTGGTCAGCGGCGCAACGCCAAGCTTGCCGACTTTATCGCGCAGATAGACTTTCGACTGAACGTCAACGGTGGTTTCTTTGCCCGGATGGACGGTAAAGCGATAGGCGCCTGTTGCGCGCGGCGAATCGAGCAGCGCATAGATCACCAGCTGCTTATCCTGCGGCTTAGGACGCTGGATCCAGAACTCCTTAAAGCGCGGGAACTCTTCTCCAGACGGCAGCGCCGTGTCGATGGCCAGGCCTCGAGCCGACAGGCCATAAACCTGATCGGCACCGATAACGCGGAAGTAGCTTGCGCCCAGGAAGCTGGCGATTTCATCATCTTTTTTATCGCGCGAGTTAAGCGGATAAAGCACTTTAAAACCGGCGAACCCTAAATTTTTCACCGAGTCGGCATCGTGCTTGACGTTGCCGAAGTTGAAATAGTCAGGGCTGTATTTGATTTCGCGCACCGCGTTGGCCGCCACTTCATTGATTTTTACCGGCGTGTCGAAATACATGCCCTGATGGTAAAACTCAAGCTTGAACGGCGTACGCAGTTTGCCCCAGTACGCTTTATCGTGGTTAAACTGGATCTGCTGATAGTCAGCAAATTTCATTTCACGAAACTGAGAGGGTAAATTGCTCTTAGGCGCCTCAAAACTTTTCCCTGCCAGCGTTTTGGCTTCTTTTGCGACATCATCAAGGTTAAACGCCCAGCTATTATTGGCGTACAACGCCAGCAGAACTGCCGCGCCAAGCCAGCGCATCTTCATCAGTCCGCCTTTTTTTTCTACATTAATCAGCACATCCCCCCCCTTTCGTGTGCTAAGTACAAACCCATTTATCTTAAAGGATTATTCGCTTTTCCGACAGCATATCCAAAAGAATGTTCCAGGATTTCGTCAGGACTACGCCTGCTTTTAGGACAATTAAACGTTCCAGAATCAACTGATAGTATACGCTGTTAACAGCGGGTAGAATTTCACTGCGGCATAAACCAGTTTCAGGGGGAAACTGGCCGAAACGTACTAACAAACTGGAACTTTATGGGTACAGTAAAACCTGAACGTGAATATTTCCTCGATTCGATTCGGGCGTATTTGATGTTACTGGGGGTGCCGTTTCACGTTTCCCTCATCTATTCCACTCAAAAATGGGCCGTCAATAGTCAGGAAGCGTCGCTCTGGCTGACAGTGCTGAACGATTTTATTCACGCCTTCCGCATGCAGGTCTTTTTCGTTATCTCAGGCTACTTCTCCTACATGCTCTACCTGCGCTACGACGCAAAGCGCTGGCTGAAAGTGCGCATGGAGCGCGTCGGCATTCCACTGCTGACCGCCGTGCCGCTGATTACTCTGCCGCAGTTTTTTATGCTGCGCGCGCTGTCGGATAAGATGGGCAACTGGGATCAGCTGACGCGCTATGGCAAGTTCAATAACCTGATGTGGGAGCTGATTTCACACCTCTGGTTCCTGGTAGTGCTGGTGATCCTCACCGCGCTGGGCATGCTGACCTTTAACTGGCTGCGCCGCCAGCATCGGCATACCGATTACAGCCGCATCGGCTGGGGCAAGGTGACGCTGGGGATCCTGGGCTATGCGCTGCTGTGGGACGTTTTCCGCCGCGCAATCTTTACCTTTTTCCCCGCCCTGCTGATGGATGGCCTGTTCAGCATTATGGTGATGCAGACGCTGCTGTTTTTGCCCTTCTTTATGCTGGGCGCGCTGGCGTGGAAGCACCCGGCTCTGAAGCAGCTGTTCGTGCGCTTTAACCCGGTAATGTGCTTTGGCGCGATTCTGGTTTTCATCGCCTATAGCCTTAATCAGCGCTACAGCAGCGGCGACGGCTGGCTCTATGAGCTTGATGCGTTGATTACCGCGCTGATGGGGCTCTGCATGCTCAATGTCTGCTTCAGCTTCGGCCACCGCATGCTTAATGCCCACTCGCCGCGCATTATGTATCTGGTGAACGCTTCGCTGTTTATCTACCTGGTGCACCATCCTTTGACGCTGCTCTACGGCATATTTATCACGCCGCGCATCGGCAACAACACGCTGGGCTTCTTTGTCGGCCTGGCGATGGTGTTCGGCGTGGCGTTTCTGCTCTACGAAATCCACTTGCGCATCCCGCTGCTGCGCTTTCTGTTTTCCGGCAAGCCGCAAAAGAAATAGCGGAACGACCGACCGCCGGACGCCCTGTCGTCCGCGCGGTCGACGCCTACAGCAGCCATTCGATCGGCAGACGCCACACCAGCCTTACCAGCAGGCGCTGCACCCAGGTGCAGCGCGGCTCATGCTTATGCACAATCTCCTGTGCTTCTCCCGCATACTCTACCCAGTTGACGCGCCCCCATTTGTCGAGCCGCAGCGTCCAGGCGCGATCGCGCATCGCGGCGCTGAAGCGCTGATGGGTCTGCCGCGCCAGCGCTTCGCTCTCAATGACCAGCCCCATTTCGGTGTTCAGCACCGCCGAGCGGGGATCGAAGTTGAATGAGCCGATAAACAGCGTCTCCTGATCGACGGTAAAGGTTTTGGCATGCAGGCTGGAGCCGGAGTTACCGGTGAGACCGCGGTCGTGCGGCGCGTCGGGCACGCCCGACTGCGGCTTCAGCTCATAGAGCTCGATGCCGCGCCGCAGCAGCTTTTTACGCCATTTGGCGTAGCCCGCATGCACCACCGACACATCGTTGGCGGCGAGAGAGTTGGTCAGAATCGCGATTTTCACGCCGCGCCGTTTCAGTGCCAGCAACTGGGCGACGCCCGCGCGCGTAGGCACGAAATAGGCGGAGATAATATCGAACTGCCGCTGCGGCACGCCGATCACCTCCAGCATGCGCTGCGGCAGCAGGCTCCTGCGCTTCGCCCGGCCCAGCCCTTTACGCGGATCGTCGCTCAGCAGACGTGCGTGCGCCCAGGTCATGCTCAGCGTGCCCTGCTCCAGCTGGCTGACGAAGTGTGAGCCCTCCAGCCGCGCCAGATAGCGCTGCACCGACTCGCTGTCGCGCCAGTCGGGCGGCAGCGCCACCGTGCCGTCCTGATGCTCGCTCTCATCCAGCACGCTCTTTAACGGTGCCACCGGTTTGCTCTGCCAGTAGCGCTCGAAATCTTCCGAGACCTCGTTTACCACCGGGCCGATCGCCAGCACGTCGAGGTCGGCGAACAGCGGTTCGCTGCCGGTGGCGAAATATTCATCGCCGACGTTGCGTCCCCCGACAATGGTTGCCACGCCGTCCACGGTGAAGCTCTTGTTGTGCATGCGGCGATTAAGACGGGCGAAATCGGAGAGATAGCCCAGCGCGCGCAGGGTGCGGAATGAGAATGGATTAAACAGCTTCACCGTGATATTGGGGTGACGATCGAGACGCGCCAGCGTATCGTCCAGGCCCGGCGTGTTGTTGTCGTCCAGCAGCAGCCGCACCTTCACGCCGCGTCCGGCCGCCTCCAGCAGCGCGCTGAACAGCAGGCGTCCCGACATATCGTTCTGCCAGATGTAATACTGCACATCCAGCGTGCGCTCCGCTTTGCCCATCAGCAGATAGCGGGCCGCGAACGCGTCGAGCCCGTCTGCCAGCGGATGGATGCCGCTCAGGCCGGGGTGGCGTGCACTGCGCGGGCCGATAATCTCCTCAAGCCAGCTGACGTCCGGCCGCTCAGCCAGCAGATTTAACGCTTCGGTCATTGGGGTTCCCTGAATAATCGACACGCTCTTATTATTTAACGCTTCGCCGGATATGGCTATACGCGCAGTCTGAGAGCCGCCAGACAGCGCCGTTTTTTCAGCTAGACTTAGCCAGACTATCACGACCGGCCAGTTACAGGAGCGGACCATGACGTCAGATTCATCCCTGCTTCAGCGCCATCACCCCCGGCTGTTTAAGAGTTTTTTTCAGGGCAGCTTCCCCTGCTCTACCGCCTGCCGCACTGCAGGCAAGCGGCTGGACATGGTGATCAGCAGCGGCCACGATATGCTGCTGGATAAAGATTACGCCGCGCTGGCGGCGCAGCGTCTGCATACGGCGCGCGACGGCGCGCGCTGGTATCTGATTGAGAAAGAGCCGGACCGCTACGACTGGAGCAGCTTTCTGCCGATGGTGCAGGCGGCCAGACGCCACGAGATGGAGATTATCTGGGAGCTGGCGCACTTCGGCTATCCCGATCATCTGAATATCTGGAAGGCGTCGTTTATCGAGCATTTCGCCCGTTTCGCCCGCGCCATGGCGCAGGTGATGCGCGATGAGGGCATTGAGCGTCCTTTTTTCACGCCGATTAACCAGATTTCATTCTGGTCATGGGCCGGTGCCGACGTCGCCTGGTTCAATCCCCACGTCGCCAACCGCGGCAGAGAGCTGAAGCGTCAGCTGGTGCGCGCCTCGCTGGCAGCGATCCATGCGATCCGCGAGATCTATCCCGACGCGCGCTTCGTCCTCACCGATCCGCTGGTGCAGATCGCCAGCGATCCTCATAACCCCGACAGCAAACCCTACGCCGACGTGCAGCATCAGGCGCAGTTTGAGGCCTGGGATATGCTGGCGGGCCGCATCGACAGCGAGATCGGCGGCAGCGAGGATTGTCTTGATATCCTCGGACTCAACTACTATCCCGACAATCACTGGTTCTTTCCCGGCGAGCCGATGCCGGCGACCCATCCGCTGCGCCAGCCGCTGCATCGCCTGCTGGCGCAGTGCTGGCAGCGCTACCAGCGTCCACTGCTGCTGGCGGAAACGGGCGCAGAAGGCGAGGCGCGCGCCACCTGGCTGCAGCATATCAGCGAAGAGGTCATGCTGGCGCTCGACCAGGGAGTGGGTCTGGAGGGCGTCTCCCTCTATCCGGTGGTGGAATATCCCGCCTGGGCGGACGATCGCCGTTCGCCAGGCGCGCTGTTCGGGCTGGGCGATCCCAACGGCAACCGCACGCTGCATGAGGGCCTGGCGCTGGTGTTGCGCAGTCAGCAGATCAAATTTCAGACGCGATTTCAGGAGGGGTGAACGGGCGGTTTTTTCGGCGTGCAGCTCTGCACTTCAAGCGACGGATCGGCAGGATGACGGACATCGGTGAGCCAGGTCATTGCAAAGAGAAATACCACGCCGATTAAGCAGGCGGCCAGCAAACCAATAATGGCGATCAGTTTGTCATCTCGCGATTCCATACTTTCTCCTTCTGAACCTCCCTGCCGCTTACGATACTCTTTTTAACTCATCCAGAGCGTCACCAACAGGACGAAGATTATAAGCGTAACAGAGGTCACCGCAAGCACCACGATGGCGAAGTGCGCATCGTCCATTGTCTGGCGAAGAGGCTCATCTTGTGGATCGTGCGGCGACAGTGGAAGCATAGATACTCAACGGGAATCGGTAGATTGCCGCAGGCTTACGGCGGCGACCAGTGTAATAGAAACTGGGCCGCCCGCTAGTTTTTTCCTGGACCAAAAAAAGCGGGACGCGAGGCGCGTCCCATTAACGGATCAGAAGTCGTAGCTGACGCCCACTTTCAGCGTGCGGCCGTCGCCTTGCGTCAGATAAGTCCCGGTGCTGTCGACGTTAGCCCAATATTTTTCATTGGTCACGTTTTCAACCGCCACGCGCCAGACCATATCATTCTCGTTGAGCTTCATGCGGTAGCGCATCCCCACATCGAGCGTGGTATAGCTGTCAATCTTTTTGGTATTGGCGGAGTCGGCCCACTGCGAACCGGAATGGTTTAGCAAGGCGGTCGCCGTCAGCCCTTCCAGCGGCTTGATGTCATACTCGGCGCCCAGCGCATAGTTATAGCGCGGTACGCCGATCGCCTGCTTGCCGTCATAGGTGCCGTTTTCCGTTTTTTCCATTTCGGGATTAAGCCAGGTGGCGCTGGCATTGAGTCGCAGACCCAGCACAGGCTCGCCGAAAATATTGGTCTCCATGCCGCGGTGGCGCTCTTCGCCGTCCATCGCAAAGGCGCCGGAAGCGTTGATAATGCCAGAGGGCTTGCGGATATCGAACAGCGACAGCGAGCCGCCGACGCGGCCGAAATCAGCCTTGACGCCGACTTCATTTTGTCTGGAGTGCGCGATACCGGTAATGGCGCCTGGATTGGTTACCGTGCTGTTATTTGGCGCCACTTCGCCCGGCTGCAGCGCTTCGGTGTGGTTCGCATAGAGTGAAATAGTCTGCCAGGGCTTATAGACCAGGCCATAGGTCGGCATCCAGCGGCTGTTGGTGTAGCGCGATGAGGTATCTTCGGCGCCGGTATTGTAGTTGTAGTTGCGCACCACCACTTTTTGATGGCGCGCACCCAGTGTGAGCAACACCCTGTCGTCAAAGAAGCCCAGCGTGTCGCTCAGCAGATAACCTTGCGTGCGTGAACGGGCGGTGGTTAGCGGATCGGAGAATTTACCGCCGGCAAAGTTGGCCTCAGGCGCGTCTATGTCACGGGTGTGGTAAATATTGGTCTCGCTCCCGGTCAGCGACATGTTGTAGGCGTTTTTCGCGTTGGTGGTGAGCGCAGAGTAGCCGACGTTGACCTTATGGGTGACGAAACCGGTGGTGAAATCCCCTCGCACGCCAGCCATACCGCTCATGTTGTCCTGAATGCGGTTGGTGTTGAAGGTGCTGATAGTCGCGTCGCCGTCGCTGTTCGTTAATTTCGGCGTGCCGTAGTTGCCGGTTTCATGGGCGTGCTGCGCCCCCAGTCCGGCATAGGCGGTCCAGTTATCAGTCAGGTCATACTCAGCTTTCGCGATACCGAACTCGGACGCCATATTGCTGTAAACCCATTTCTGGCTGTAGTTATGGGAGTTTGACGGCACGGCAGGAATCACGTCGATGCCGGTGATGTTGACGCCCTGCAGGCCGTCATGGAACGTTTTTTCCTGGTAGCCGACATCCAGCGAGGTGCGCAGACGATCGCCGCGATAGTCCAGGCCGACGGAGACCGCCGTGGTTCTTTTCTTCTCGCCGTCCACGCCGGTTTCGCCTTCGCGGTGGACAGCGTTCAGGCGCACGCCGAACTGGCTGTTATCGCCAAAACGGCGGCCGGTATCGATACTGGAGCCGATCTGGGAGTCAGAGGTGTAATCGACGCCGACGCGGGTCAGCGGCAGATCCTCTGCATGCTTCGGTTCCAGGTTGATCAGGCCGCCCACGCCGGAGCTGGCCGCGCCGTTAAGCAAGCTGTTCGCGCCTTTGAAAATCTCCACGCGCTCCACCAGCGAGGCATCCATCACCTGACGCGGCACCACGCCAGGCAACCCACCGAAGGTCATGTCATCGCCATCAAGCTCAAAGCCGCGAATGCGATAGCTTTCAGCAAAGTTGCCGTAGCCTTTCACACTCTGTACGCCCGCGTCGTTTTTCACCACGTCGGCGATGGTTTTCGCCTGCTGATCCTGAATCATCTTTGAGGTAAAGCCGATGATGTTAAACGGCACGTCCATGGCGTTTTGCTCGCCAAGCATGCCGAGACGGCCGCCGTGCGCGACCTGCCCTTCAAGATAAGCGGGCACCAGCTGGTCGCCGCCGGGCTTGAAATCGCTCTGCGGCGCAGCGGTGACGGTCAGCGTCTGCCCGCTGTTGTCGAGGGTTGAAGCGGTATCACTGGTGGTAGCAGCCATCACTGGCAAACAACCGGCGCTGACCAGCAGAGCGAGCAGCGTCGGTTTAAATCCGGGAGAAGAAAGCGAACGGCGCATAGTCGAGCCCTAACGTTAAGTTTACTGATAATCATTATTATTACGGTTTGCGATTATGCGCAGCCTTGCTTCTTTTGCAAGCGAATATTGACGGGAAAATGGGGGGCTTTGCCTAACGAGTTGATACGGACAGTTTTTTTGAAAGCAGGCGGCGGAAAAAGGCGGCGGCTCTCGCCCCCGCCCGTAGGTGACCTACCGCGCCTGCCAGCCGCCGCCCAGCGCACGATACAGGGCGATTTGCGCCAGCAGCAGGTTATTTTTCACCGAGACCAGGTTGAGCTGGGTGGTGAACAGCGTGCGCTGCGCGTCCAGCTCGTCAAGATAGGAGGCGTAACCGTTTTGATAGCGATTGCGGGCGATGCGCAGCGCCTCCGAAACATACTCCTCCTGCTTCTGCAGCTCCGCCAGCTGCGCCTGCCCCTGCTGAATGGCGTCCATCGCGTCGTTCACCTCCGAGAAGGCGTTGCGCACCACTTTCTCATAGCCGTAAAGCGCCTGGTTGCGCGCCGCCATCGACACATCCACCTGCGCCGTCAGCGCTTCGCGGTTTAGCAGCGGCGCCAGCACGCTGCCGCCGATGCTCCAGAGGCGGAACGGATGGTCGATCAGCTGATGCAGTTCGCTGCTTTGCAGGGTGCCGCTCGCGGTCAGGTTGAGCGAGGGCAGCAGCTTCGCCTGCGACGAGGCGAGCATGGCGTCCGCCGCCAGCAGCAGGCGCTGCGCCTCAATGATATCGGGCCGCCGGTTGAGCAGCTGCGACGGCAGTAGCTGCGGCATCTGCTGCGGCATAATCTGGTTGAACTGCGGCCGACGCGCGATCTCGCGCGGGTTCATCCCGACCAGAATGCTCAGGGCGTTCTCCTGCTGGGCGATCTGATGCCGGAGCTGCGGCACCTGCGCCTTCGCCGTCTGGAACTCGGACGCCGCCTGCATCCACTCCAGTCGCGAACTATAGCCGGTTTCGAACTGGCGCTGCGCCAGCTGCAGCGAATTGCCGCGCGACGCAAGCGTCGCCTCGGTCACGCGCAGCTGCTCATCCAGCGCCACCAGGCTCAGATAGCCCGACGCGACCGAGCTGGCGACGGTCAGCTCCGCCGCCGCCGCCGCCGCGCGCTGCGCCTCCAGCGACGCTTCGCTGGCCGCGATGCTGCTGCGGCGCGCGCCCCACAGGTCGACATCGTAGTTCGCCTGCAGCAGCCCCTGATAGACGGCGCTCTCATAGGGCTGGCCGGTAGCGGCAGAGAGCGCGCGCTGATGCGTCGCGCCGACGCCCGCGCTCAGCGTCGGGAAGTTGTCGCCCTGCGCCGCGCGCAGTTCGGCGCGATACTGTTCGACGCGCGAACGCGCCGTGAGAATATCGAGGTTATTGCGCAGCGCCTGCGTCACCAGCCGGTTAAGGTTGTCGTCGCCAAAGGCGCGCCACCACTCCGCTTCCGGCGCGGCGGCGGGTCCAGCCTGGTTACGCCACTGCGGCGGAATCGGCAGCGACGCCGGCGCTTTCTCTACCTCGGTGGCGCAGCCGGCCAGCGCGAGCGCCGCCAGGCCAGCGCACAACAGCCGCCGCATTATTTCACCGCCTTGTCGCGCGGTTGCGCGGCGGTATCGATGCTGACCTCCACCGACATGCCGGGGCGTAGCTCGCGCATATCCTCCGCGTCAATGGCGATACGCACCGGGATGCGCTGGGCAATTTTAACGAAGTTACCGGTGGCGTTATCCGGCGAAATCGCGCTGAACTCGGAGCCCGCCGCTGGGGAGATAAATTCCACATGGCCGCTAAAGCGTTTGCCGTTAAGTGCGTCAACGGTGAACGTCACCGGCAGGCCCGGTCGGATATCCGCCAGCTGCGTCTCTTTCAGGTTGGCGATAACCCACTTATGGTCCGGCACCACCGAGGTCAGTCGCGTACCCGCGGTGACATAGGCCCCTTTGCGCACCGAAAGCTGGCCGAGCTGCCCGGCGTCCGGCGCGGTAATACGCGTATTCGCAAGATCGATCTGCGCCAGCTCCAGCGCCGCCTGGGCGCTGGCCACGTCCCCTTCCAGCGAGGCGCGATTGACGATCGCCGTTTGCAGATTCTGCTGCGCCACCGCCACCTGCGCCTCCGCCTGACGCACCGCTGCCTGCGCCTGCGCGTTGGCGGCGCGCGCCGCATCGCGTTCACGCACCGAGAGCGAGCCGTCGGCGGCGAGATTTTCCACGCGCTTCAGATCGAAGCCCCCTTTCAGCGCCTGGGCTCTGGCGTTCTCCAGCGCCGCCTTGTTGCTGGCGATGGTGGCCTCCGCGCTGCGGCGCTGCTGCAGGTTGTTGCTGAGCGCCGCCTGCTTCATCGCCAGCTGCGCCTGCGCCTGATGCACACGCTGCCGATAGATGCGATCGTCGATAGTCATCAGCAGCTGCCCTTTTTGCACCGGCTGAAGATCCACCACCTCCACCGAGGTGAGATAGCCATTAACCTGCGGGCTAATAAAGGTGACCTGACCGCGCACATAGGCGTTTTCCGTACTCTGTATGGCGCTGGTAAAGGGCCAGAGCTGCCAGGCGTATAAAATGATCAGTACGCCAAGAATGGCGATGCCGCTTCCCGCCGCAATAGAAAGAATGCGCCGCCGGTTGGCGCGCTCGCGCTCCGCCGCCTGAAGTTCATCCTGCTGACTCATCGTGACTCCGTAGATGCTTGTGACGCTGCCGCCAGACGCTGCTCCATCAGATTAAAGCGCGCCTGTCGCCAGTTGAGATATCGCTGACGGGAGAGACGCCACAGCGCCCACATCAGGGTAATGAGCGCCAGCGCCGCCGTCAGTAAATAGGTGTCGTTATAGGCCAGCACGTTCGCCTGCAGCGTTGCAACGCTCTGCAGCTGGCTGGAGCTTTGCGCGCTCAGCAGCGCAGGATCGCCCAGCTGGCTGTTGAACAGCGCGCCGTACTGGCTGAGGCGCTCCGTAACGTTGGGGTCGAGCAGCGAGAGCTGATCCCCGATCAGGCTGGAGTGGTACTTCTCGCGCCAGACCTGAAAGGTGCCGAGGATGGCAGAGCCGATCAGACCGCCCAGGTTCTGGCTCATGCCGAACAGCACCACGAAGCTCACCAGATTTTTCGGCTGCGTCACCACGCTGCCGATGCCGATCAGCATCGCGGGCGCCATAAAAAAGGTGCTGCTGAAGCCGAGCAGAAACTGGCTAATATACATATTGTTAGCACGCGTGACCGGGCTGGCCTGCGCATCCATCAGCGAGGCGACGATCATCACCGCCAGCGAGGTGACGATCGGCCAGTTGAGGTGTGCGGGCCGGATGGTCAGCGCGCTGGTGGCGATGCCGAGCGTCATGCCGCCGATAATCGCCAGCGACAGGCCGCGCATCTGATCGTTAAGCAGCCCCAGCTGCTGCAAAAAGCCGACCACGCCGGTATTCTGCTCCGCCAGCACGATGCGTATCATAATCATCACGATGCCGAGACGCACCATGTTGCCGCTGCTGAGCCAGCGGGTATTGATCAGCGGATTTTTCCGGTTGTGTTCAATGACGATCGCCGCGACGATCAGCACCAGCGCGAGCGCCAGGCAGACGCCGAGCCAGGGCGTGGTAAACCACCATTCGATGCGCCCCAGAGACAGCACGCCGCAGAGCAGCGCCATGCCCGGCGCCAGCAGCATAAAGGTGACGAAGTCGAGCTTTTCAAAAGCCTTGATGCGATCGCCCGGCGGCAGCTTCACCACCAGCACGCAGCCCAGCGCGATCATCGCCAGACCCAGCTCAAACAGATAGAGCCCGCGCCACTCCTCCAGCTGCAGTAGCTCGGACGAAAAAAGCCGCGCCATCGGAATAGCGAACTGCGAGACGGTCAGACCGATCACCAGCGCCTTCAGCCGATGCTTTGCTGGCCACGCCTGCACCTGATAGTAGATCCCCAGCGAACTGAGCGCGGCGCCCGCCATGCCGTGGGCGGTGCGCACAATAATCGCCGAGCTGAGATCGTTGGCAAAGAGATGGAAAAAGGCCACCAGCACATAGAGCACCAGAAAGGCCTCGGTAAACACGCGCAGGCCAAACTGCTGGCGAAACTTCACCAGCAGCAGGTTGATAGAGATGTTGCCCATCACGTAGACGGCGGGCAGCCAGGCGATTTCACTGGACCAGGCGCCGAACGTGCCCTGAAGGTTGGTCAGATTGGCGGTAACCAGCGCGTTGCTGAGCGCCCCGGTAAGCGAGATCAGCAGGCCAATCAGGCCAAAGGCAATCCGCTTCGGCGGCGAATGAATCGGGGTTGAGGGCGATCCCGGCAGCATGGGTTTTTCATGCGGCAACCATTCGCGCTGCGCGTAGGGATTGCGTCGTGCCACCGCTACATATTTCCCATACGCGTCAGCAGCTGTTGCAGCACCAGTTCCGTGGTCGCCAGCGCCTGCGGATCGATATCGCCGAGCAGATCGGCGCGCAGTGCGTCTGCCTCGCTTTTCACTAAGGCGAATGCCTGATTGCCCTTCTCGGTCAGCACCAGGTGGCGCTTGCGGCGATCTTCCGGCGGCTGCACGCGCGTCAGCAGCTCCTGTTTCACCAGACGATCGATGAGCGGCACCATGCTGGCATCCTCAAGACCGAGCATCTGCGCCAGCTCCGTCTGGGTCAGCGGCCGCGTTTCGCTGGCGATAAGGCCGATCGCCATCCAGCTGCTCATGCTCAGGCCGCTGTGTTTAAGGTGACGATCGACGGCCAGCCGCCACGCGTGTGCGGTCTGGTAGAGAAGATGAGTAAAGGTTTTATAGTGCAGAGTCAAAGCGTAGCGACCTGATTATTAGGGTTCTAACTAAATGAATGCGTTATTATACGCTGAGCAAATTGCTAATGAAAATAGCACATGACGTTAAATAATGACGCCTGTATCGTCGGGATTTAGCGTCATATTACTCCCCGGACGGGGTAAAACTGGAGCGACTATGGCTGACTGCAACGGTAACTGGGTAGATTTGCGCCGCGACGCCTTGCACGGCATCGAGACAATCCGCGCACATTTCACCGGCCACGCCTACGATCCCCACTGGCACGACAGCTATCTGATCGGCGTGACGGAGCAAGGCGTGCAGCAGTTTCACTCGCGCCGTAAACAGCATCGCAGCCGGCCCGGCACGGTATTTATGCTGGAGCCGGAAGAGCTGCACGACGGCGACGCCGTGGATGCGCAGGGCTTTACCTATCGTATGCTCTACCTCTCGCCGCAGCAGATGGCGCAGCAGCTGTCGCCGCTCTGCACCGCTGGCCACGGCGGCGAACTCCGCTTCGCCGCCACGCTGCGCGACGACCAGGCGCTCGCCTGGGCCGTCTGGCACTGCTTCGACGCGCTGTGGCACGACCATCCGGCCTTGATCAAAGAGGCCACGCTCGACCGCCTGTTCCTGCAGCTGAGCCAGCATCCGCTCTGGCGCAGCGAGCTGCGCGCGGCGGATAACGATCGCCGGCTGGCGCAGCAGGCGCGCGACTGGCTTATCGCCCATCATGCGCTTAATCCAGGTTTACAGGCGATGGCCAAGGCGCTGCAGGTGGATCGCTTTCGCCTTTCCCGCCTGTTTCAGGCGCAGTGGGGCCTGCCGCCGCACGCCTGGCTGGTGCAGTGGCGCTTATCCCAGGCGCGCCGCCAGCTGGCGGCGGGCATCCCTGCCGCCGACGTCGCTGCGGCGCTGGGCTTCGCCGATCAAAGCCATCTGGGCCGCTGGTTTAAGCGCGCCTGCCATCTGACGCCTGCGCGCTACCAACAGGCCTGCACAAATCTTCCAGACGCGGGCTAAAGACGCGGTCACAATGCGTTTTTTCTGTCTGGAGAAGTGCTATGCAAGACCCTCGTTGCGTCATGATTTTGCAAAACGATCTCGCCCCGGGTAAAGCCGCCAACGCCGCAGCGGTTATCGCGCTGACGCTCGGCCAGCGTCACCCCGCACTGGTCGGCGAGGCGCTACAGGACGCCAATGCCTGCTGCTTTCCCGGCCTTATCCCGGTCGGCATTCCTGTGCTGGCGGCCACCCATGCCGAAATGGATGCGCTGCGTGCACGCTGTGCCGAACTGGCGTGCGATCTGGTGCTCTTTCCTGAGCAGGGTCAGACCACTACCGACTATGAGGCCTTTTGCGCACAGATGCGCCAAATCCCGGCCAGCGAGTGGCGGCTGTTGGGTTTGGCGCTGGTCGGCGAGAAAAAACAGGTTCGAAAGCTGACCTCAACGTTAAAGCTTTTTAGCTAAACAGGGGCGGGAAAGACCCTGTGCTTTTTCATATGGCTGTACACGCGTCTCATTGTACAAACAACCTGTACAGCTTTGATAGGCAAGGTACAACTATATGTTACTGATAATTAATATATAGCACAAATTGCTTAATATTAGACTTGTGTCTGTACACCTTCTTTGTATAACTTTACGCCCCATGAATCGGATAACGATTCCGTAACGAATGATGCGTTTGCGTCGCCTCTGAAGGTGTCAGTGGATTTCCACCTTCAGAGGTCTTTTTTTGATGAGCTGGCACCCTTTACATCTGTCCATGTAAGGGGATTTTCATCGTTAATTGACCTGGTATTCACTTTGAAAGCCAGAGCTAGTTTAGGGCTGACACATGCAAGACGCTGTTTCGCAAACCGATAAAGAGATGGGCGATCGCTTTAACGCAGCAAGCAACACCACCGTTAGCGAGATGGAAATGCTGGGTTTAGCCATCGCGGAAATTCTTCAGGCAGGTAATCCTGTTAGCAATAAAGCGATTATTGCAAAACTGATCCACTGGCTGGAGCTGGAGTCGGATCCGGCGATGCTCGATATCTATCGTCAGTTGCTGGAGCGGGTGGTGCATAAAACCCCCGACGATTTAACGGTATAATTCTGACTCCAGGGATGGAGTTATCCTGCCCGTTCCGCCAGTCATCGCTGGCAAAATATCCTTTCAGACAGTACTCTCTCCAGCTTAATTTTTGCTGCACGCTCCGCGTCTGTTGCGAGAGCGAATAATCCAAAAGAGCCTGCAAGTTTATGAGTCAATCGAATGACGTTGCCCCATCTGTGGACAGCGACCTGAGCATGGGACGCGTGCTGCGTTCCCCCGCCCTGCTCACCCGCGAGTGCCTGGCGGGCGTGATCACCGCGCTGGCGCTGATCCCAGAAGTGATCTCTTTTTCCGTCATCGCCGGCGTCGACCCTAAGGTCAGCCTGGTGGCGTCCGTCGTGCTCTGCCTGACGCTCTCAATACTGGGTGGACGTCCGGCGATGGTCACCGCCGCCGCCGGTTCGGTGGCGCTGGTGATCGGCCCGATGGTGCATACCCACGGCGTGGCCTATATTCTGCCCGCCGTGGTGCTGGGCGGCGTGATTCAGATCCTGTTCGGCGTAGCGGGTCTGGCGCGCATGATGCGCTATATTCCGCGCTCGGTGATGCTCGGTTTCGTTAATGCGCTCGGCGTGCTGATCTTCTTCGCGCAGGTGCCGCATGTGTGGGGGCAAAGCTCGCTGGTGTGGCTGCTGTTTGCCGTGACGCTGGCAATCGTTCTGCTGCTGCCGCGCCTGCTGAAAAGCGTGCCCTCCCCGCTGGTCGCTATCGTGGTCGTTACCGCCGTCGCGCTGCTGATGGGCTGGCGCGTGCCCAACGTGGGCGACGAAGGCCCAATGAGCGCTGGTTTGCCCGGTCTCAATGCGCTCCAGGTGCCGTTAAGCCTGCAGACGCTGCAAATCGTTTGGCCGACCGCCCTCAGCATCGCCTTTGTCGGCCTGATGGAGTCGCTGCTCACGGCTAAGCTGGTGGACGATCTGACCGATACGCTCTCCAGCAAGCGTCGCGAGTCCTGGGGATTAGGTGTCGCCAACATTTTCGCCGCCTTTTACGGCGGCATCGCCGGCTGCGCAATGATCGGCCAGACCATCGTCAACGTCGAGTTGGGCAAGGCGCGCACGCGCGTGTCGACCCTGGTCGCCGGGCTGGTGCTGCTGCTGCTGGTAACTGGCCTGAGCGCCGTCATGGCGCAGATCCCGATGGTTGTGCTGGCGGGCATTATGATGGTGGTCGCGGTGAAGACGGTGAACTGGCACAGCCTGCAGCCCGCCACGCTCAGGCGCATGCCCTGGTCGGAAACGCTGGTGATGGCGCTGACGATTGGCGTTACGGTATGGACCGGCAACCTGGCGCTGGGCGTGCTGGCGGGCGTGATCGCCGCCATGATGCTGTTTGCGCGTCGTATCGCCCACGTGATCCACGCCGAGCGCGAAGTCAGCTCTGACGGCCACTCGGTGCGCTATCGCGTGCGCGGCCCGCTTTTTTTCGCCAGCAGCAACGATCTGTTTGAACACTTCGATTACGGCCATGACCCTAAACAGGTCACTATCGATCTGACCGAGGCGCAAATCTGGGATGCCTCGTCGGTGGCCGCGCTTGATGGTATTGAATACCGCTATCAGCGCCACGGTGCGCAGGTAACGATTGTGGGTCTGGACACCCGCAGCAGCGATTTTCATCGCCGTCTGACCGGCAAATTCGAATGATTTACGGCTGATGATGGCGATGCGGCGGAGGCCGCATCGCCGTTAAAATGGTCAGGCCTGCCGACGCGCCTTGAAACGCACAATGAGCGTGGTCATCGCCTGATAGATGACGCCTGCGTAGAGGCTTTGTAAGATCGCCATCCCTGTTTCCATCCCCTCTTTTTGCCAGAAGCAAAACCACATAAACAGTCCCCACAGCAGGGCAAACAGTAGACAGCCTTTTATAAATTTCATGACGCCCTGCATCTCGCTTCCTTTTTGTCTCTGCAGCCCGTGCCGCATTGTCGAGGCGAGAAAGTAGCGCATCGCGCGGCGATTTGCATTCCTGGCTGCGTCAGATGAGAGGCGGGTCAACTTTTACCGCCATGCACTTATTTATGCGTCCAAAGCTGGTGCGCTGACGCTGGCCTGCTACGCTTTAATTTCATTGCATTTTCATGCTTTTTTTTTCAATACCGGAGAATGAGGTGGCAACGATGAACAACGTGAAAAAAGGGATCTGCATTACGCTGGCGGTGCTGGCGCTGGCGGGCTGTATGCACCGCAGCGATGCGATTAAATCAGATGGCCGTCCTCATGCGCCAAGCGGTCAGTCGTCGCCGGGCGGCACGCTGGGCTCAGGTCCGGTTGGACAGCCGCAGTCGTAATGAAAAAACCCGGCCAGCGCCGGGTTTTATTTTACCGTTACCGCACTCCTCGCGGGCGATGTCCCGGCATAAGGATGTCAGGATAGAACGGATATAGCGCATCATTAGTGCACAGAATGATTGAGCAGCTCCATCGCCGTTTTATACACCAGTTCAGGTCTACCATCGGGCAACATCACCTTAATCTTTTCTTTTAGCGCACAGTTAGTTAACGGTTGACCATCGGCCAGCAGCTCAAGCACGGCCTGCCCAAACATCAAACGACACACATGAATAGCATCTTTAGCGTATTTCGTTTCCATCATAACCTCCCCTGTTGGTGAGGAAGTAAAGTAACGCGATTTACAGGAACGCTTATATTGATTAGCTGGCGGGACAATTCCGAAACAAAAAAACCGCCCCGAAGGCGGTCACGACAATGCTTACTACTGCTTTTTCTAATTTGGTTTTTCTAAATCGACAGACAGGGCACCCGGGGCGGGACTTGAACCCGCACGACCATAAGCCGAGGGATTTTAAATTGCGTGGCAAAACATTATTTATCAGGAAGATAAGTTAATTCTGACTAACATTTTCCAAAAGTTTCTACCAGTTATGATGGGCTTTCTGGCGTGGATATAATCCCATGCCAGGCAAAATTTGGAAATATTTAATCGTAATGGCGCATAAACATTCAATTGAACGAGCCATTTAGATGTTTACATGACACACAGGCGCCATTATTGTTTAATCAGTAAAGTTACAATGGCCAAAGGGACTGGTTTATGTATTACAGCAATGAAGTGATAAGTTTTCTACAGGCAAATAATATACTTGCGTCAAAACTCGACCACGTATTAACAGGCGCTGGAAAAGAGGTATCTAATCAAATTGATATGATTGGGGCGGGCGCAAAGCGTGCTCTTTTTTACACATCCTGCTTCACTGAAGAGTATCAGGATGTCTGTATTCAACAAAAAAATGAAGATATTCGCTTCCAGCGAGGCATATTACATCTATTCCAGCACGGCAATGTTGTCTATGACATGCTAAAAATTTATTTCGCAGAAATATTCAGATATAAAACAAAAGATCAATTAGAATACATAAAAAAAGGTTTGATGGCGGTCAACGTTCACATTGCTGCCAGCTATCTAACAAGTGCGGGGATGGCCCTGGCTGTAGCCACTACAGTTGCTGTTGGATTGAATTTAAGCCTTAACATGAGCGCGTTAATCGGTGGAAAAGCTGCCGGCCTCGCTGGCATTGCTGGTATCTATGGAGTAGTCCAAAAAGCTGCGGATAGCGCACGTCGACTGCATTATACTGGGCCTGGTTATTATGACGCACTATATACTCAAGAACTGGAAATGATGTTTTTCCTGATCGAATTTTTATTTGATAGAGCGCAAGCGTTTAATACAGGAACATCAGATCGGGATGTAATCAGCATCATTCAAAAGATGACTGGGTGATTTAATAAATGAAAAAAATTCTTAAAATTTCTATAAAGGGATTTTTCAAAACCTCTCTTACTTACTATGGCCCTGCCGCATTAACGGTGATTTTTTCATTCACTCTTTTACATTTTTTTCCAGACGGCCCTTTATGGCCAATACCGGTATTTATCATATTGATAACGATTTTTGCAAAATGGTAACCTTTACAGCATATTTATAAGGAAATTATACATGGCTACTCCAGCACATTTATGGCTAGAAGATGAAAACGGCTCCCCTATAGTCGGTAGCTGCATGATGCCACTTCGGTTAGGCTCCATCGAGTAAAATCATTCTCTCATGGTGTCACTATTCCGGTAGATCCCAGCTGGGGAAAACTGACAGGTACGCGCGTTCACCAGCCTATAATGATAGTCAAAGAATTCGATCAGACTACGCCGCTTCTTTACCGTGCCGTATGTCAGGGCCGCCCTATGAATAAAGCGACAATAAAAATGTATCGTATTTTGGAATCGGGTATCGAGTCTGAATATTTCAATATCATTTTAGAAAACGTCAAAATCACAACGGTTTCCCCGTACCTTGCCCCTAACGGCATGAGCAGTACCCACCTGGAAACACTGGAATTACGTTATGAGGCTATTACATGGAAATACACGGATGGAAATATCATTTTTCGGGATTCATGGAATGACCGTTGCTGTGCATAGAAGGCCACACTAGACTAAATAGAAGAAAAAAATGCCCGGCATTAGCCGGGCTGGTGTTGGCAGATCAAAAGTAAAACTAAAACGTTTTATAAAATTTTATTATTACAAGTATCGTTATTATCCAGGCTATCACATATCCCGTTATTACCAACTTCCATCAATGCCCTGCCGCCCCGCGTTTATCGCGGGCGGACAAAATATGAGTTTTACCCTGCCGCCGGGGGCTCCATATCACTTTGCCCTCTCGATTCGCCGTTGCCTGCCGTCTGGGCAAAAAGATGTACTGGAGCTCACGCGCGGCCAGCTGCTGGAGGAAGGGATTTTTATCTGCCAGCATAAAACCAACAAAAAGCAGATTAAAGCATGGTCGGATCGACTGCGTGCGGGGATCGCCATGGCCGAAGCGTTGCCGCTTAAACCTGGACTCAGCAGCCTGTATGTCCTGCATCAAAGCACCGGCGGCAAATACACGCGCGACGCTTTCCATAGCGCCTGGGCAAAAGCGCGCTCAGCAGCATCTGCTGTACGCGCTGAACGTCAGCTTGATTTCACGTTTCACGATATCAAGGCAAAAGGCATATCGGATCGGGATGGCAAGCTGCGGAAAAAGCAGAATATTTCCGGTCATAAATCCATTTCGCAAACGGCGCGCTACGATCGCAAAGTAAAGATAGTGCCGGTAGTCGGTAATCAGTGAGAGTGAATTTTTAGTCAGTCAGCAAAAAATGATGTTAGGCGGAAACGGTAAGCACAAAAAAACCGCCCCGAAGGCGGTCACGACATTGCTTACTACTGCTTTGTTTTAATTTGGTTTTTCTAAATCGACAGATATGGTGCCCGGGGCGGGACTTGAACCCGCACGACCATAAGCCGAGGGATTTTAAATCCCTTGTGTCTACCGATTTCACCACCCGGGCAGGGTATAAAGTGGAGGCGCGTCCCGGAGTCGAACCGAGGTGGACGGATTTGCAATCCGCTGCATGGCCACTCTGCCAACGCGCCTTTATCCGCTGTGCCGTCAGGGGTTCCTGACCTGCAAATCTGGAGCGGGAAACGAGACTCGAACTCGCGACCCCGACCTTGGCAAGGTCGTGCTCTACCAACTGAGCTATTCCCGCATTGTTCAGCAATCTAATGGAACTTGCTGATTTTGCTTATCTTCTGGCAGCCTCGCTGCCGTTCGATGCGATGCATTCTACTGACCTGACGCACTGAGTCAACAGAATTATCTTCACAGTGCGTCCGTTTGCTGCTTTTTAAGTCGCTTCGATCAGCTATCGAGCAGATCGCCGCGCGCAGCGCTCAAATACTGAAACATTGACCAGAATGTCAGCACGGCGGCGATATAAAGCGCTACCACGCCCACGGCGATAACCGTGGTATCGGGACGCCACAGCAGCGCCACCAGCGAGAGCATCTGCGCTGTGGTTTTCACCTTGCCGATCCAGGAGACGGCGACGCTGCTACGCTTGCCAATCTCCGCCATCCACTCGCGCAGCGCGGAAATAATAATTTCGCGCGCAATCATGGTTGCGGCTGGCAGAGTAATCCACCATGAATGAAAGTATTCCGCGACCAGGACCAGCGCAATCGCCACCATCACCTTATCGGCCACGGGATCGAGGAAGGCGCCAAAGCGCGTGGTTTGCTTCCAGCGACGGGCGAGAAAGCCGTCGAACCAGTCGGTTACCGCAGCGACCACGAAAATCAGCGCGGTGGCGAACGGCGCCCAGTAGAATGGCAGATAGAAAGCCAGCACAAAGAAAGGAATCAGGACGACTCGAAACAGGGTGAGACACGTCGGAATGTTAAATTGCATATGCCGGTAACTGTCTGGAATGGGTAGAATTTCCCCTATGTTCCTACATTGCCTCACCTGTTTCAATGCTAGTGTTTTAGCGAATGGTATATTTTTTCCGCCAGCGCGAACGAAATGCCGGGTACATTGGCAATCTCTTCCACCGTGGCATTCATCAAGGGTTGCAGGCCGCCCATATACTTAAGCAGCTGCTGGCGACGTTTTGGGCCAATCCCTTCGATGCTCTCCAGCGCGCTGGTATTCTTTACTTTCGCCCGTTTTTTTCGGTGGCCCGAAATTGCATGATTGTGAGCATCATCACGAATATGCTGGATAACATGCAGCGCTGCAGAGTCCGGCGGCAGCGAAACGCCCTCGCCTTCCGCTTCAAAAAAGAGGGTTTCGAGGCCCGCTTTACGATCGCTCCCTTTTGCCACGCCCAGTAAAATCGGTCGCGATTTATCCCATTCAACGTCCAGCTCGGCAAACACCTGCTTTGCCTGCGCCAGCTGTCCCTTGCCGCCGTCGATTAGAATGACGTCAGGTATTTTGTCCTCTTCCAGCGCTTTACCGTAGCGGCGTCGCAGCACCTGATTCATCGCCGCATAATCATCGCCCGGAGTGATGCCTTCAATATTGTAGCGTCGATAGTCGCTGCGCAGCGGCCCGTTGGCGTCGAATACCACACAGGATGCGATGGTCTGCTCGCCCATGGTGTGGCTGATATCGAAGCACTCCATGCGGTGGATTTTGTCCAGCTCGAGAAACTGCGCCAGCGCCGCCAGCCGCTGCTGAATAGTGGAGTGCTGCGATAGCCGCGTGGTGAGCGCCGTCGCCGCGTTGGTACGCGCCAGCTTAAGGTAGCGCGCGCGGTCGCCGCGCGGTTTGCTCTGGATGGTCACGCGTCGACCCGCCAGCTCGCTCAGCGACGCGGCAAGCAGTTCGCGCTCCGGCAGGTCGAAGTCCAGCAGAATATCGCCTGGCAGGGTGCGCGCTTCGCTGCCCTGCAGGTAAAACTGGCCGACGAAGGTTTGCACTACCTCTGCCAGCTCGGTATCGGCCGGGACTTTTGGGAAGTAGCTGCGGCTGCCCAGCACTTTGCCCTGACGAATAAAGAGCACGTGCAGACAGGCCATGCCAGCGTCATAGGCGACCCCTACTACGTCCAGATCGTCGCCCTGATTAGAGACGAACTGCTTTTCCGTGATGCGGCGCACCGCCTGAATCTGGTCGCGCAGACGCGCCGCCTCTTCGAAGCGCAGCCCGAGGCTCGCCTCTTCCATGCGCTTCACCAGCATGTTCAACACCTGGTCATCTTTACCGGCGAGAAACAGCCGCACATATTCCGTCTGCTGCGCATACTCCTCTTCGCTCACCAGCCCCGCGACGCACGGCCCCAGGCAGCGTCCAATCTGATACTGCAGGCAGGGTCGGGAGCGATTACGGTAGACGCTGTTTTCACACTGGCGAATCGGAAAGACCTTTTGCATCAGCGCCAGGGTTTCACGCACCGCATAGCCATTCGGGAACGGGCCGAAATATTCGCCTTTCGCGTGTTTTGCGCCGCGATGGTAGGCCAGGCGCGGATGCGTATCGCCGCTAAGAAAGATAAACGGATAGGATTTATCATCGCGCATCAGCACGTTGTAGCGCGGCTGATAGAGCTTGATGTAATTATGCTCGAGCAGCAGCGCTTCCGTTTCAGTGTGCGTAACGGTGACGTCTATATGATGGATGTTGCTGACCAGCACCTCAGTCTTTCGACTGCCGACATGGCTGCGAAAGTAGCTGCTGAGGCGCTTCTTAAGATCTTTGGCTTTTCCTACATAGATCACGGTGTCCGAAGCGTCGTACATGCGGTACACGCCCGGCTGGCTGGTCACCGTGCTGAGAAAGGCTTTGGCGTTGAAAACTTCACTCACTACTGATTAACGGCTCCGCATTGAACAGGCCATGTCGAATGGCCAGATGCGTTAACTCTACGTCGCCGCTGATGTTCAGCTTGCTGAACATGCGATAACGATAGCTGTTAACGGTTTTAGGACTGAGATTGAGCTGCTCGGAAATTTCCGTCACCTTTTGCCCTTTGGTGATCATCAGCATAATCTGCAATTCCCTTTCCGACAAACAGCTGAAGGGCGATTCCGCTTTTTGCGGCTCAATTTGGCTCAGCGCCATCTGCTGGGCGATATCGGAAGCGATATAGCGCTGGCCTGCGTGCACGGAACGAATAGCGTTCACCACTTCCTGCGGCGCGGCGCCTTTGCTGAGATAACCCGCCGCACCCGCCTGCATCACCTTCGCGGGCAGCGGGTTTTCGGTGTGGATAGTCAGCATGATAATTTTGATATCGGGATTGAAGCGCACAATTTTGCGCGTCGCTTCCAGGCCGCCAATGCCGGGCATGTTCATATCCATCAGGATGACATCGACCTGATGTGTCCGACACCATTTCACCGCGTCCTCGCCGCAACAGGCCTCTCCCGCGACCACAAGACCTTTCATATCTTCCAGTATGCGTCGAATACCGGCGCGTACCAGTTCATGGTCATCCACAAGAAGAACACTGATCAACGGGGAGCACTCCGCAAGCTAAAATGAGGAATAATTCTGATAATGAATCCGCGCATGATACCTGCTTTTCATCCTGATGAACATCAACAGCCTGAATGTTTGACCGTATTCAATGATTTACATCAAGGCTTTCCAGACCACCTGTTAAACAGGCATGCCGTATAAATTATGATTGCCCTGTCAATTATTTTTATCGTTTAATTTCAAACATTTAAATTATACCGCAGGCAAAATATCGAGCTACGTCTAATTGTCGCACCAGCAATCGGTGAAAATTATTCACCTGCTGCTTTAAATCATCTCCTCTTGATGAATCAACCGCGCTGACGCTTCGCTTGCGCAGCTAAATAGCGTGCTGTGATATACTTTTGCACGGCTGTGCGGAACATGCCGGCACGATCGATTAACCCCCAAGGAGAACACGATGAGCGATGAAGAGTTTGTGACCTCGCACGATACGCTAAAGCTGGCTGATGAAGTCGCCTGTCTGAAAATGATGGTGACGCTGATTCTGAAAGGAATGGGCCAGGCAGACGCCGGCAAAGTAATTATTAATATGGAACGCTACGTGCAGACCCTGGGTGATAAGCCGCAGGCGGAAGTGTTTAGCAATACCATTAAACAGATTAAAACCGCTTATCGTCAGTGATGCCTTCGCCCCCGCCTGACGCGGGGGCGCGCGCTCAGGTGTGCGACTGCCAGTTAACAGAAACACCCAGTGACGGCAACACCTCCTCTGGGCTGAAGCGTCGCGTCCCGCGATACTTTTCTGCCAGCGCAGGCTGCGTCACCGGAATACGAATGGCGAACAGGTTGTCCTCCGACTGAATCAACCCCGGCGTGAGCGGCTCATAGGCGACCTGATGATCCTCAAACATCTTCTCCAGCATCGGCGTCGCCGAACTGATCAAATACTCCATGCCGTTGAGTTCGGCGAGCTGTACGGCGTGCCATAAGAGGTTGAACGGCAGCTCAGCGTCCACTTCCAGCTTCGCCGAGAAGCGCGACATCTCCCACACTTTTTCATGACTGAACGGCACGACCAGCCCTTCGCTCTGGGCGGGCTCATGCCACGGCATCAGCCGCGCGCAGCCGCTAATGCCGTCGCGCGCGCTCCATGCCAGTAGCCAGATGACATCCGAACGATCAAAACGGTCATACTCCTGACCCGGCGTGCTGAGCCGCGGTGGAATTGACCAGCCTTCTCCACGCGCAAATACGCTATAACGGTAGCTGCCCAACTCGGCCAGCAGAGAGGACGGCATATCCTTTAACTGGGTTTGAATTATTTTCATCATGCGCCCCTGACATCCTCATGTTTGCACTGATTTACGCTACGCCTGCCTGGCAAAGTCCCGGCGCAGGGTAGACAACTACCTTCGGCAACGTAACTACTAAATTTAGTAGTTGCCTTTTTCTATATCAGACCAATCGCCGCCGCATAACAGGCAATTTGGGTTTTATTGGAAACATTAAATCGCTTTTGCATATTCTTTTGGTGAAAATTTACCGTATGCTGCGAGATAGCTAAAATGAGCGAAATTTCAGCCGAGGTTTTACCCTCCGCGGTCCATTTCAAAATTTCTAGCTCGCGCTGACTAAAATCATTTTTTAGCACCATTAGCGCATCATCGGAAAAACGCTGGAGCGCACGCAAACTCAGCTCCGCGAGAAAGTGCAGTTTCACTTCCAGCTCGACGTGCTGATGCTGCGTCCTGCTTGCCAGGCGGGATGCTATAGATAATATACCAATGGCGCGATTTGATGCCATGGCGGAGCAGGAAAATCCGCTGTTCAGCCCGTGCTCCTGTGCCTCTTTCCACAAATCACCGGCATTGGTGAAAAGGTCGTGCGTCCACTCGAGGCCGCGTCCAGGCTGCTGGCATAGCGTTAACACGGGATCGAGAGCATAATAGTTTTTTTCTTCATAGCGTTTAATCCAGGCAGGCGGATAGGTGCTATGCAAAAAAATACGCGGCCGGGTAAAAGGCACAGGATGCTGAATCAAAAAGGAATAGCTGTCGAACCCTAATGACACGACCTGTGTCTGAATAAGCGTCTTCAATTCTTCTGTTGAAGTGAGAGCCTGAAATTCTTTTTCCGTCTCTCGGCGCCAGACGAAATAATTTTCGTTAGTCATATTGCCTCGGCGTTATCCTCACGCTGACGCGTCTGGTTATTGAGGTTGTGCATTTAAAAAAATTAATTTTATAAGCGAAAAAAGTTTTGTTGAGAAAGAAACAGGCATACCAGTAAAAACCACGTCACGTCCGGTTGTGCGTGTTTTACTTAAAACATAATTTCTGCGCCTGTCGAAAGAGAATCTCATTCTCAGCAGTGACGCCGCTGAAAAAACAGAATAAGATTTTTCTTAATGAGATTCAATCTGCAGCACAACAATAAATTCTTCACCCATCGGCCATCATTCAGCATCGCTATTAAGTTAAATTAGTTTAGATCCGCAATTTATTTGTAAACATAGCGTTAAGGTATTCTAAAGCGAAAACGCCGGCAGGGGTGGAAATGCGTGTTTTTTTTGCCGGTTCGCTTAAGCATCGATTGCTGACTTGTGTTGCAATTGGGCTAAGCTTAGCCATAGACGCTTTATCGACGCCTTTCGCGCGGCATGCAGGCCTCTGGCTGCCTTCGGCCGTTGTTACGGATGCGCTTTTTACCTTTGCAGGTGGGAAACACTATGTTGAATCAGCTGGCATTGCCCTTCCTGGTATTAGGAGCCTGTACCGCTCTGATGATCCTTAAGGATATATTCCGCCATCCTCATCCTGTCGGGATAATGAACATTATCTGGCCTCTGACCGGACTTTACATGCCGTTCTTTGGCTGGCTAGCCTGGTGGTATCTTGGTCGAAAACCTTCGCGTCATCTTAAACTTGCGCTATTGGTTCCGCAAAAAATTCATCAATACGCTGGCTGGCAAACCATATTTATTACCACTTCTCTCTCTGCGGCAGCCTGCCTTTTTAGCGAACTGATTACTATTCCGATTATCACCCTGCTAAACCACTCTCATTTTGCTACGCCGATCTGGATGCAGGCAATTATCTGTCTGACTATTTCTCTGATTAGCGGTCTTTTTTTACAGTTTATGGCGATCAGGCAGCGCGAAACATTTTCCATATGGCGCGCCTTGCTGATCGCCTTTCGCACCGAAACGTTCCCGCTGCTGGTTTATCAGGCGGGTATTTTCCTCTTTATGAGCCTGGCCCTAAAATTTGTGCTTCATCAGCAGATTAATCCGCTGACGGCGGCTTTCTGGTTTATGCTGCAGCTCGGGATGCTGACCGGATTTATATTCTCCTGGCCTGCCAATCATTTCCTGATTAAACGTGGGCTGAACCCGGCAGTCTAATTCAACGACAATATCCGGTTCCGCGCATACCGAAATGAAAATGGCTGGCATGCGCGGCGTTATAATCTGGTCCCAGCGCATTGCCAAAGTTATTACACCCCTCCTGCCAGAGCTGATGCAGCAGAGCCGACTTGTTCTCCGGCTGTGTCCAGTTTTTCCCCACTTCAAGACGTTGTCCATCGACCAGATGAAAGCCGGTGACGTCCCAGGCATCCGCGGTCGCATGCTCGCTTAAGCGCCCTTCGGTGCGGTGATAGATATTGCGGCAGGCGTAGCTGCCGACATGGTTGATGCGCGTCAGCGATGCGCCAGACTGCGCCAGACGCTGCTGGCTGCGCAGCACAAACATCGTGCTGGCGACGGCCATTGGGCAGCTGGCGAGAAAGCTGCTGCTCAGGCTGACCTTGCCGAACCGCTGGATGCGCAGCGGGTCAGGCAGCGGGCAGGCGCCCGTAACGGCGGGACGCGCGCTAAACGTCACCAGGCCCGCCAGCTGCGCGCGGCGCATCACGTCGAGACAGGCCGCGGGATCGCCAGCCAGCCGCTTGAGTTTGTAGCGCGTCATCCAGCCGGGCGGATCGGTGACCGCCAGCGGCGTAAAGGGATTGAACGAGGGCGGCAGATGCTGTTTTAGCCACGGCAGACTCCACCACCCAACGGCGATGAGTACCAGCAGCAGAATAATCGTACGCATTCTCCCTCTCGCAGCAGCTTGATTTAGAGAACAAAAGTGTAGAAGCTACGCGCCGGTTTAGCGTCGGAAACGACGCTTTTCGCTTAAAACAGCTGCGTTGTGCCGCAAGTTTGTGCTGCGTAAAGATTTTCTGACATGTTAATAAGACGTAAAGGTCGCATTTGTACAAAAAAATTAGCGAGCTTTTGTCTTATTCCTCTATCTTATGCCCACTTGCCTCCAGGTAAGCGATCGCAAACAGCCAGCAGAGCTGACACAACATCCAGACAGGAAGAACGATTTTATGGTTGATCAAATAAAAGAAGCCGCTGCCGGGCAGGAGAATCCTGACAAGCTGCGGCGTAATCTGCATAACCGTCATATTCAGCTTATCGCCATCGGCGGCGCCATTGGCACCGGCTTGTTTATGGGCTCCGGCAAAACCATCAGCCTTGCGGGCCCGTCGATCATTTTCGTTTATATGATCATCGGCTTTATGCTCTTTTTTGTTATGCGCGCGATGGGCGAGCTGCTGCTCTCCAATCTGGAATACAAATCGTTCAGCGATTTCGCCGCCGATCTGCTTGGCCCCTGGGCGGGCTACTTTACCGGCTGGACCTACTGGTTCTGCTGGGTGGTGACTGGCATTGCCGACGTGGTGGCGATATCCGCCTATTTCCAGCTCTGGTTCCCCGGCTTTTCCGTATGGATGAGCGCCCTGCTGTGCGTCTTCATCTTCCTTGCGCTGAATATCGCCACGGTCAAAATGTTCGGCGAGATGGAGTTCTGGTTCGCCATCATAAAGATCGTCGCCATCGTGGCGCTGATTATCACCGGCATCGTGCTGGTGACCCTGCACTATCCGTCGCCAGGCGGCGGCACCGCGTCCCTGAGCAATATCTGGGATCACGGCGGCCTGTTCCCGAAAGGGCTGAGCGGCTTTTTCGCCGGTTTCCAGATTGCGGTGTTCGCCTTTGTCGGCATTGAGCTGGTCGGCACGGCGGCGGCGGAGACGCACGATCCCCATAAGGTGCTGCCGCGCGCCATTAACGCCATTCCGCTGCGCGTGATTATGTTCTATGTGCTGGCGCTGATGGTCATCATGGCGGTGACCCCCTGGACGCAGGTGCTGGCGGATCGCAGCCCCTTTGTTGAGATGTTCGTGCTGATCGGCCTGCCGGCGGCGGCCAGCATCGTGAACTTTGTGGTGCTGACCTCAGCGGCCTCTTCCGCCAACAGCGGCATCTTTTCCACCAGCCGTATGCTCTACGGCCTGTCGCAGCAGGGCGTGGCGCACCGCGCCTTCGGTCGACTCTCCGCGCGTGCGGTGCCGACTGCCGGACTCTTTTTCTCCTGCCTCTGCCTGCTTGCAGGCGTCGCGCTGATTTATCTGATCCCGGACGTGATGACGGTGTTCACGATGGTGACCACGGTGTCGGCGATCCTGTTTATGTTCGTCTGGACCATTATCCTGTGCAGCTATCTGGCTTACCGCAAGAAATATCCGGAGCGCCACGCGGCGTCGGGCTTTAAGATGCCGCTGGGCAAGTTCATGTGCTGGGTGGTGATGGCGTTCTTCGCCTTCGTGCTGGTGCTGCTGACGCTGCAGGAGGATACCCGTCAGGCGCTGATGGTGACCCCGCTATGGTTTGTTATGCTGACCATGGGCTGGCTGCTGCGTCGTCGCGCCGCCCGATAAGCGGTTTGCCTCCTCGTTAACGCGCGGGAGGTATCGACCGGGCGTCCCCCTCCGCGATGAGGCGGACGCCCGTTTTTATAAACGCTCCCTGATATCTTTAAAACTTTGTTCCAGCGAGGGCCGCGCGGCGGGTAGCCTTTGTGGATGCGCAGCGGGCGACTGCGGCGTGCCCAGCCCGAAGGTAAAGGTATAACGCCCCGCTTCCCCCATGCGCAAATCGGCAATAATCGTCTGCCCCTCCTGCTCGCGCAGCGCATAGAAGCCGTGGCTGAACCAGGCGACGCGCTCCGCATACCAGCTCCCCTTCAGCGGCGCGAACAGCGCCGTGTGTCGCGCCTGCCAGTGGATCTGCAGCGGCCGCGTCGGCGACAGCAGCGACCACCAGGCTTCGCCATAGCGATCGCCATCAATAATCACCGCGCGCCACACCAGCGTGTTAAATGCGGTTGGCGTCACCAGTATCTTCTCGTCGGGCAGCTTCTGCTGCGCCAGCGATTGGCTGATCTGCCAGCCCGCCACGCCCTGAATCGCCACGCTCCAGGCGAGATAGAGCGTGCTCAGGGTTAATCCAGCGCGATTCCAGCGCAGACCGCTGGCGCCGCCGCGCCGCAGCGCGACCGCGAGGCAGAGGAGCAGCGGCAGCGTATAGAGCGGATCGACGATATAGATGCTGCCGATGGCAAAGGGGTGATCGGTGAGCGGCAGGCCAAGCTGCGTGCCGTACACCGTCATCAGATCCAGCAGCGGATGGGTAATCAGCGCCAGCCAAATCGCCAGCCACCACTGCTGCCAGCTTACTCCGCGCCGGAACAGGCCTGCGATCAGCCAGGCGAGCAGCGGCGAGGCCAGCGTCAGCCACAGCAGCGCATGGCTCTCGGTGCGGTGCAGCGTCATATTGCGGATAGCGTCGCCGTGATCGATAAACACATCGAGATCGGGCAGCGTGCCACAAACGGCGCCTACCGCCGCCGCCTGCCAGAGCGGCGTCCGGCGCCCCATCGCCGCGACGCTGACCGACGCGCCCAACAGCAGTTGCGAAACAGAATCCATCGATAACTCCGTGACAGAGCGACGGCACCAGCCGCCGGGAAATTAGCGCACGCGTATCCCTTCGATAATCATGCGCTGCACGTTTTCGACCGTTTCATCAAAAAACTGGGGATCGCTCAGGGTCTGCCCGGTAATCGCCTCGACCTGGCTGGCGAAATCCGCATAGTGCTGCGTCGCCGCCCACAGCATAAAAAAGAGATGCTGTGGCTGTACGCCCGCCAGCCGCCCTTCATTAATCCAGCGCTCGACAATCGCCGCCTTATCGTCCACCAGCTGTTTGAGATCGCCCGCCAGCTCTCCTTTCAGCAGCGGCGCGCCCTGCAGCATCTCCAGGCAGAAGAGGCGCGACGCCTGCGGATGATCGCGCGATACCTCAAGCTTGAGGCGGATATAGCGGCGTATGGCGCTAAGCGGATCCATATCGTGCTGCAGCGCGCGCAGCGGCGCCAGCCAGACGTCAAGGATCTCTTTCAGCACGGCGATATAGAGCGTTTCTTTTGAAGGATAATAGTAGAGCAGATTGGTTTTCGAGACGTCAGCGCGCTCGGCGACCTGCTCCAGACGCGTGCCGTGAATACCAAACTGAGAGAAAAGCGCCAGCGCGGCCTCCAGAATAGCGGCGCGTTTCGCCGCAGTGGCGCGCGAACGTCGCGTCGGTTTTTTTTCATCGGTTTTCACAGCGTTACCTCATTCCTTAAGCGTACTGGCATCATAGCAAAGCCGCTCACCCCTGCCCAACCTGAACGCTGCACCTTTTTTGTTCAGCCTGCCTGCAAAACGTGCAGAGATTTTTGACCAGCTGGTCCATAACGGACCAGCCGTTCCACTTTTCTTTGCCCTGTAATATTTAACCTTCTGTTAAATATATCTTTTTATTTTGTGGCACAACCTTTGCAAATTTGTCAGCAAGCGCCGCCATCAGGGATGACGCAGGATGCCGCGCAGCGCACCACATCATTTATCACCTGGCAAAGAGGGTTTGACATGAAAATTGGCGTTTTTATTCCGATTGGTAACAACGGCTGGCTGATTTCTACCCACGCTCCGCAGTACAAGCCGACGTTCGAGCTGAATAAGGCGATCGTACAAAAGGCAGAGCGCTACCACTTCGACTTTGCGCTCTCGATGATCAAGCTGCGCGGCTTTGGCGGCAAAACCGAATTCTGGGATCACAACCTTGAATCCTTCACCCTGATGGCAGGCCTCGCCGCCGTGACCTCGCGTATAGAGATCTACGCCACCGCCGCCACGCTAACGCTGCCGCCCGCCATCGTGGCGCGCATGGCCTCCACCATCGACTCCATCTCCGGCGGCCGCTTCGGCGTCAACCTGGTGACCGGCTGGCAGAAGCCGGAGTATGAGCAGATGGGCATCTGGCCCGGCGATGACTACTTTAGCCGCCGCTACGACTACCTGACAGAGTACGTTACCGTGCTGCGCGATCTCTGGGGCAGCGGCCAGTCCGATTTCAAAGGCGAATTTTTCACCATGAACGACTGCCGGGTCAGCCCGCAGCCGCAGAAGCCAATGAAGGTGATCTGCGCCGGTCAGAGCGACGCAGGCATGGCCTTTTCCGCACAGCATGCTGACTACAACTTCTGCTTCGGCAAAGGGGTCAACACGCCAGCGGCCTTCGCCCCCACCGCCGCGCGCATGAAGCAGGCGGCGGAGAAGGCGGGCCGCGACGTCGGCTCCTACGTGCTGTTTATGATTATCGCCGCCGACAGCGACGAGGCGGCACGCGCCAGATGGGAACATTACAAAGCGGGCGCCGACGAAGAGGCGCTTGCCTGGCTGACCACGCAGAGTCAGCAGGACAAGCGTTCCGGCAGCGACACCAACGTGCGCCAGATGGCCGATCCCACTTCCGCGGTCAATATCAATATGGGCACGCTGGTCGGCTCTTACGCTAACGTCGCGCGCATGCTGGATGAGGTGGCGCAGGTTGAAGGCGCCGAGGGTGTGCTGCTCACCTTCGACGACTTCCTGCAGGGCATCGAAGAGTTTGGTCAGCATATCCAGCCGCTGATGCAGTGTCGCAGCGAGATTAATGACAACAGAGAGGTGGCCTGATGAGTACCGTTTACTGCGCCCATACTGCCGCGCTGCCGCAGGTTGAGCTGCCTGCGCGCCCGGAAGCGATCGCTTTCCCGCCCACGCAAAGCGCGCTGATCGTGGTCGATATGCAGAACGCCTACGCCACGCCCGGCGGCTATCTCGACCTGGCTGGCTTCGACGTCTCCGCCACGACGCCGGTGATCGAGAAGATTGCGCAGGCGGTCGCCGCCGCGCGCGCGGCGGGCGTGCAGATCGTCTGGTTCCAGAACGGCTGGGACAACCAGTATGTCGAAGCGGGCGACGCCGGTTCGCCGAATTTTCATAAATCCAACGCCCTGAAAACCATGCGCAAACGTCCTGAGCTGCAGGGTTCGCTGCTGGCCAAAGGCGGCTGGGATTATCAGCTGGTGGACGCGCTGCAGCCACAGCCAGAGGATATCGTGCTGCCGAAACCGCGCTACAGCGGCTTTTTCAACACCCCGCTCGACAGCATGCTGCGCAGCCGCGGCATCCGTCATCTGATCTTTACCGGCATCGCCACCAACGTCTGCGTGGAATCGACGCTGCGCGACGGCTTTTTCCTTGAATATTTTGGCGTGGTGCTGGAAGACGCCACTTACCAGGCGGGTCCGCCCTTCGCCCAGCAGGCGGCGATTTTCAATATCGAAACCTTTTTCGGCTGGGTCTCCAGCGTCGACGCCTTCTGCGAAAGCCTGCAAGGTCATAAGGAGTAACGCCATGCCGAAGTCTGTGATTATTCCTCCGGGCACCGCCACGCCTATCGCCCCTTTCGTCCCGGGCACGCTGGCCGACGGCGTGGTCTATGTCTCCGGCACGCTGCCGTTCGATAAAGAGAATAATGTGGTGCATGTCGGCGACGCCGCCGCGCAGACGCGCCACGTGCTGGAAACCATTAAAAGCGTGATTGAAACCGCGGGCGGCACGCTTGACGACGTGACCTTTAACTCAATCTTCCTTACCGACTGGCAGAACTACGCCGCCATTAACGCGGTTTACGCGGAATACTTTGCCGGGGATAAACCGGCGCGCTTCTGCATTCAGTGCGGTCTGGTGAAGCCCGACGCGCTGGTGGAGATCGCCAGCGTGGCGCATATCGGCAGGGGGGAGGCGTAATGCATCTGGAGATACTGGGACGGCAGGATCCCGCGGCACCGACGCTGGTGCTGGCTTCCGGCCTCGGCGGCGTAGCGGGTTTCTGGCAGCCGCAGCTGGCGGCGCTGAGCGCATGCTATCGCGTGGTGGTTTACGACCAGCGCGGCACCGGCCGTAGCGCGCAGCCGCTGCCCGCCGACTATTCGATGGCGATGATGGCGGCCGAACTGGCCGAGGCGCTGGCGCAGCGCGGTATCAGGCGCTTTGGCCTCATCGGTCACGCGCTCGGCGGTCTCGTCGGGCTACAGCTGGCGCTCGATTATCCGGAACGCATTGAGCGCGTGGCGGTCATCAACGGCTGGCTGCGGCTGCATCCCCATACGCGACGTTGCTTTCAGGTGCGGCAAGACCTGCTGCTCAAGGTGGGCGTCGAGGCCTTCGTGCGCGCGCAGCCGCTGTTTCTCTATCCGGCGGAGTGGATGGCGCAGCATCAGCCGCGTCTTGCCGAAGAAGAGGCGGCGCATCTCGCCCATTTTCAGGGGCGCGATAACCTGCTGCTGCGCCTGGACGCCCTGATGCGCGCCGACTTCACCTCGCTGGCCGCGCGCATTCAGCAGCCGGTGCTGGCGATCTGTAGCCAGGACGACATGCTGGTGCCCTGGAGCTGCAACGGGGAGTTAGCCGCGGCGCTGCCCAACGCGCAGCAGATCGCCATGTCCTGGGGCGGACATGCCATGAGCGTCACCGACGCCGACGGATTCAATTCGCTGCTGCTGCAGTGGCTTAACAGGAGCGAAGCCGCGCCGCAGCGCGCGGCGAGCTAAGGAGATAACGATGAGCACCCTTACCCTTACGCCTGAGATCGCGCTCGTAGAGAAGCAGGCCTTTCGCGACGGCATGGCGCGCCTTGGCGCCGCCGTAAATATCATCACCACCGATGGCCCGGCGGGCCGCGCAGGTTTTACTGCCTCCGCGGTGTGCAGCGTCACCGATACGCCGCCGACGCTGCTGGTCTGCCTGAATCGTTCAGCCTCGGTATGGTCAGTCTTCGACGCCAACCGTCAGCTTTGCGTCAATACCCTGGCGGCCGGTCAGGAAGCGCTTTCAGGCCTGTTCGGCGGCAAAACGCCGATGGAAGCGCGCTTTCAGGCGGCGCAGTGGCGCACGGCGGTGACAGGCTCGCCCGTGCTGGAGGGGGCGCTGGTCTCGTTCGACTGCCGCATCAGCGACATTACGCCGGTCGGCACCCATGACGTGCTGTTTTGCGAAGTGCTGGCGCTGAGGTTTAGCAATGAAATGCACGGGCTGGCCTGGTTCGATCGCGGCTACCTCCCCTTGCCGCGGCAGGACGCCCGCTAATCCGCCCTGCGCGGCCTGATACCACTCTTTCTGGAGATAACGATGGCGAGTTCCTGGTTTCCTCAATGGCGTAAAAAGTCGGCGGTATCAGACGGCGGGCTTATCGCCCCGGATGAGACGCTGCCGTTTGGACAAACGGCGATCCTCGGCCTGCAGCATGCGGTGGCGATGTTCGGCGCCACCGTGCTGATGCCGCTGCTGATGGGGCTGGATCCCAATCTGGCGATCCTGGTGTCAGGCATCGGCACCCTGCTCTTTTTTGTTATCACCGGCGGACGCGTGCCGAGCTATCTGGGATCCAGCGCGGCCTTTGTCGGTGTGGTCATCGCCGTAACCGGCTTCAACGGGCAGGGACTTAATCCCCATCTCAGCGTCGCGCTCGGCGGGGTCATCGCCTGCGGCGCGCTCTATATGCTTATCGGCCTGCTGGTGATGAAGGTGGGTACGCGCTGGATCGAACGCCTGATGCCGCCGGTAGTTACCGGCGCCGTGGTCATGGCGATTGGGCTAAACCTGGCGCCCATTGCGGTGCACAGCGTGGCGGCTTCTGGCTTCGACAGCTGGATGGCGGTAATGACCGTGCTCGCCATCGGGCTGGTGGCGGTCTTTACCTACGGGATGGTGCAGCGCCTGCTGATTCTGGTAGGGCTCATCGTCGCCTGGGCGATTTATGCGCTGTTGACCAACGTGCTGGGCTTCGGCAAACCGGTCGACTTCAGCGGCGTGGCGCAGGCCGCGTGGTTCGGCATGCCGCAAACCACCGCACCCAGCTTCGATCTTCAGGCGATGGTGATGATCGCGCCGGTGGCCATTATCCTGGTGGCGGAAAACCTCGGCCATCTCAAGGCGGTCGCGGGTATGACCGGTCGCAATCTCGATCCCTGGATGGGACGCGCCTTTGTTGGCGACGGCCTGGCGACCATGATCTCCGGCGCGATCGGCGGCAGCGGCGTCACGACCTACGCGGAGAATATCGGCGTGATGGCGGTCACCAAAGTCTACTCGACGCTCGCCTTCGTGGCGGCGGCGTTGATTGCGCTGATCCTCGGCTTTTCACCAAAGTTCGGCGCGCTGATCCATACGATTCCCGCGCCGGTTATCGGCGGCGCCTCGATTGTGGTCTTCGGCCTGATCGCGGTCGCGGGCGCGCGCATCTGGGTGCAGAACCATGTGGACTTTAGCCAGAACAGCAATCTGATTATGGTCGCCACTACGCTGGTGCTGGGCGCGGGCGATTTTTCTCTGAAAATCGGCGGCTTTACCCTGGGCGGCATCGGCACGGCCACTTTCGGCGCGATTCTGCTTAATGCGATTCTGTGTCGACGCGGCGCGCCGCTGGCGGAGCGTGCGGCGCGTCAGCAGGGATGATTATTTGTGCGGCGCCTCTGGCGCCGTTTTTTTTCGCCTGAGCTTCAGCTCGCTGACGATCACGCCGCAGACGATCAGCGCGCCGCCGAGAATGGCTGCCGCCGGGAGTCGCTCTCCGGCGATGCGCCCTACCACACCTGCCCAGACCGGCTCGCCCGCGTAAATTACCGTGGCGCGCGTGGGTGAAACGCTGCGCTGCGCCCAGTTCATGGTGACCTGAATCAGCGCGCTGGCCGCGCCGAGACCCAGCGCGCTCAGCAGCAGCGTCGGGCTGAGCGCCGGCATCGACTCGCCGTTCGGCGTCATCAGGGCGAAGGCGCACAGCGAGGCGACCGCCAGTTGAATCAGCGTTACGCGGCGCACGTCCACCCGACCGGCGAAACGGCTAATCAGGATAATCTCGGCGGCAATTGCCAGCGTGCTGAGCAAGGTGGCGATTTCGCCCTGGTTAAGGCTGATGCGGCCATCCTGCGGCCCGGCCACCAGCAGCAGGCCGAGAAAGGCGAGCAGTATGCCGCACCACGCCATCACGCCCGGCGGCCGCCGTAGAAACAGCCACTGCAGCAGCGGCACTACCGGCACGTAGAGCGCAGTGAGAAAGGCGGACTGGCTGCTGGAGATGGTCTGCATGCCCCAGGTTTGCAGGCCGTAGCCGCCTGCAATCGACAGGCCGATCAGCGCGCCTGCGATCAGCTCCTGACGTGTGGTGCCTGCCAGCGCGCGGCGAAAAACGCAGGCGAGGATCAGCGCGGCGGTAGCGAAGCGCAGGCCGACGAAGAAGAACGGCCCTGAAACGGCCATCGCACGATGCACCACCAGAAAGGTGCCGCCCCAGATCATGGTAATCAAAATCAGCACCAGCTCTTCGCGCGAAACGCGCAGCGTCAGGGTGCGGGAAACGTCCGACATATCTCACCTTTAGCGATTTAACGGGCGCCATTGTGCGCAGGTCGCGGCCTGAATGCAATGCATCAGAAAAAGCGCAAATTTTGCGATCTCGCCGCAGGGCCAAAAAGCTCTTCTATACTTCTGCTTAGGTTTTCACATGCTGAGGAGCGCGCAATGGCCCGAATTCTGGTGCTTTATTACTCAATGTACGGACATATCGAAACCATGGCGAACGCGGTAGCGGAAGGCGCGCGCCGCGTTTCGGGCGTCGAGGTCGACATCCGGCGCGTGCCGGAAACCATGGACGCCGAGCGGTTCGCCCAGGCAGGCGGAAAAACCGACCAGGCGGCGCCGGAAGCCACGCCGGACATATTGCCGCAGTACGACGCTATCCTGATCGGCACGCCAACGCGCTTCGGCAATATGTCTGGCCAGATGCGCACCTTCTGGGACCGCACCGGCGGCCTGTGGGCCTCTGGCGCGCTGTTCGGCAAGGTTGCCAGCGTCTTCACCTCAACGGGCACCGGCGGCGGCCAGGAGCTGACCATTACCTCGGTCTGGACCACGTTAGCGCACCACGGCATGGTGATCGTGCCGATTGGCTACGGCACCAAAGAGCTGTTTGATATTTCCCAGACGCGCGGCGGCACGCCTTACGGCGCTTCCACCCTGGCGGGTGGCGACGGCTCGCGTCAGCCTTCGGAAGAAGAACTTAATATCGCCCGTTTCCAGGGCGAGCACGTTGCCGGCATAACGGTAAAACTCAAAGGGTAAGTTTCACTAAGGAGAAAATGATGTCTAACGATCAAGCGAAAGCACACCACGTGGGCGAATGGGCCACGCTGCGTCACACCTCTCCCGAGATCGCAGAGGCTATTTTCGAAGTAGCGAACTACGACGAGAAGCTGGCGGAAGAGATATGGCGTCAGCAGGGTAACGACGAAGTGCTGTTTCGCGCCTTTGACAAGACAGAAGCCGACGTGCTGACGTGGGACGATACGCCGGTAGAGCGCAAAAATATCTGATTGCGAGGCGGGATTTCCCGCCTCACCTTTTTGACTGACCAAGGAGAATCTATGTCTTCCTATCAGAGCATTAACCCCGCCAATAATCAGCTGCTGAAAAGCTGGCCTTCTCACGATGCCGCCGCGGTCAGCCAGGCGCTGGAAACCGCCGATCGCCTGTTCCACTCGTCGTGGAGCAAAGGGGATATCGCGCCGCGTCTGCAGGTGCTCGCCAGACTGGCTGATTTGATTGAAAGCCGGGTTGACGAGCTGGCCGCCATCGCCAGCAAAGAGATGGGCAAGCTGATTGGTCAGAGCCGTGGAGAAGTGAAAATTTGCGCGCAGATCGCGCGCTACTACGCCGACCATGCGGCAGAGATCCTGAAACCGCAGCCCTACCCCAGCGAACTGGGCGAGGCCTGGGTCGAGTATCATCCCATCGGCGTGCTGGTCGCCGTCGAGCCGTGGAACTTTCCTTATTACCAGCTAATGCGCGTGCTGGCGCCCAATCTGGCGCTGGGCAATCCAGTGCTGGCGAAACATGCCAATATCGTGCCGCACTGCGCCGACCTGTTTGCCAGGCTGGTCATCGAGGCAGGCGCGCCGGAAGGTGCCTGGACTAACCTGTTTATCAGCAGCGACCAGGTCGCCGAGCTGATTGCCGACGATCGCGTGCAGGGTGTCGCCCTGACCGGTTCAGAACGCGCCGGCAGCGCCGTGGCGCAGCAGGCGGGCAAATACCTGAAGAAATCGACGCTGGAGCTGGGCGGCAACGACGTTTTCGTCGTGCTCGACGACGCCGATATCGACGAAGCGGTGCGTCAGGGCGCGCAGGCGCGGCTCAGCAACTGCGGCCAGGTCTGCACCGCCGCCAAACGCTTCATTCTGCACGAAAAGATCGCCAGCGCCTTTATCGATAAGTTCAGCGCCGCGCTGAAGGCGGCGCGCCTGGGCGATCCGCTCGACGAGCAGACCACGCTGGGACCGCTCTCTTCCAGAGAGGCGCGCGATCGCCTTGCGAAGCAGGTCGACGAGGCGGTGAAGAACGGCGCAACGCTGCTGATCGGCGGCAAGCCAGTTGAGGGCGTCGGCTGCTACTTCCAGCCGACGATCCTGACCGATATCCGCCCGGATAATCCGGCCTACTATGAGGAGTTTTTCGGCCCGGTGGCGCAGATTTACGTGGTGGGCGACGACAACGCCGCCGTTGCGCTGGCGAACGACTCTCACTACGGCCTGGGTGGTTCGGTCTGGACGCGCGACAACGCACGCGGTCGTCGCCTCGCCTCGGCGATTGAGACCGGCATGGTATTTATCAACTCACAGAGCGATACCTCAGCTGAGCTGCCGTTTGGCGGCGTGAAACGCTCCGGCTATGGCCGCGAGCTGTCGGACCTGGGTATCAAAGAGTTCGCCAACCAGAAACTGGTGGTGGTGGCAGGCTAATCCGCCTGGCCCATAAAAAAACCCCGCCGCGGCGGGATTTTTCATGAGTGCTGGTTTTACTGGGTGACGGCTTGTTTCGCGTCGCTGTTCTGCGCCGATTCCACCGGCTTCTGCGCTGTCGCGTTAGCAGGCTTATCCGCGTCGGCTTTGTCTGCCGCCGCTTTATCGGCGGCCGCCTTCTCAGCCGCCGCCTTTTGCGCCGCGGCGCGCTCTGCCTTCGCTTTCTCCTCGGCTGCTTTCGCCTTCTCTTCTGCGGCTTTCGCTTCAGCCGCCTTTTGCGCGGCGGCTTTTTCCGCGGCTGCCTTGTCAGCGGCGGCCTTATCGGCCGCTGCTTTATCAGCAGCGGCTTTACCGGCGGCCGGTTTATTTTCCGCTGGTTTAGCGGCATCTTCAGCCGCTGCCGCTGCCGCGGTCGGCTGAGCGACCGGCTCCATCGGTGTGCCCTGCAGCGCGCCGTTCAGCGCCTGAGCGAACTGATCCCAGCTGCAGTAGCCGTTGCCGTCGGTCGGACAGCCTTCCAGCTGTAGCGTCACGCGCTTCGGCGGATTCTTCAGGCTCAGCACTTCACCATCGCGCAGCTGATCGGCGGTCTGGTAGACATATTCCAGCTTCAGCAGATCTTTGTTGTTTTTCGCATCATGCCAGCGTTCAAACACCAGCTGTCCGCCAATGGGCGTATTTTCCCAGGTGCCGGGCAGTTCATAGGGCTTAACCTGCAGCGCGCTCAGCAGCGAGGCGATGTTGGAATCGTGTCCGACCATCAGCGTGATTTTCGGCGCGTTGGCTTTGTCCTCATCCACCAGCTGGCTGCGGATGTAGTCCACCAGCGGCGCGGCGACTTCGCGCGCGATATCCGGACTGGTGAAAAGCGCATCCTGATAGCCGTTTTTAATCGCCGACAGCGTTTTCCACTGCTCTGGGGTTTTGATCTGGCCCCAGGCGACCTGCTCAAGCGGGAAGCCCTCATAATACTGCAGCGTAAAGGCGTCCATCAGCGAGTTGCCGACCTTCAGCGGACCGCTGACGTTTGGCTCTTTGCCGTTTTCGGCGCTGAAGACATTGTCACCGCTGCTTAGGTCGCACTGTTTTTTATTGTTGCAGGCTGGCGCGGATTTGTAATCGACGATCTTATCCAGCTGCTGCAGCGCAGGCTTCAGCGCCAGCTTTTCGTTTTCCGCCGTCATTGCCGCCAGCGCTTTCTTATTAAAGGCCTCGCTGTCGTCGGTGATCACCGGGTTAAACACCGGATCCATGGTGCCCATGGCGTCCTGATGGGTGACGGCGATATCGCAGCCGGGGAACGCGCCGTTAACGAAGAACTGAGCCGTCGCGACGGTGCGCTGCAGGCTGTTGGCGTAGACAAAGACGTTGCTGCTGTCAGGACAGCTGCCGTTATGCACCAGGCCCTGCTGCGCCAGCCACTGACGCGTGTAGTTGCCCATGTAGACTTCCAGCACGCCGCCTTTGGTGGTGAGCTGCCCGCCCGGCACGCTCCACTGCGGCCAGCTTTTCTTCGTCGACTGTTCCAGCACGCTGCCGTTATCGGCCAGCGGCGCGCGCAGGTTGTGGCGGCTAAACATCAGTACCTGCTGCAGCTGCATATCGCCTTCAGCCGCCTGGGCCGCCATGCCGATCGGCAGCGCGGCGAGCACCGACAGTGCGCAAAGACTCAGTTTCTTGATCATTGTGCCTATTCCATTTATTCAGTAGAGAAACACTCTGGCTATCAACCGATTAGCTCTGATCAGAGCATAGTGGCCCACAGTGTAACTCAAGCTGGCCGCGAAATGCGCCCGATGTTTGTAAAAACCTGAATGGACTATAGCAGAGCGGGCCGAAAGCAGCCTGTAAAGCGCGGTACCGTACCAGTAGAAACTGGAAGGCAGAAATGCAACAGGCCAGCACATTGTGCTGGCCTGTCTGGTGTGGCGGAGGAAGAGAGATTCGAACTCTCGGATGGTTTCCCATCGGCGGTTTTCAAGACCGCTGCCTTAAGCCGCTCGGCCATCCCTCCGGGGTGATGCTTTTCACATCGGCAAAACGACGTTGCCGCATTGCCTGTTCCTGCCTGAGCAGGAAAGTGGCGGAGGAGGAGAGATTCGAACTCTCGGATGGTTTCCCATCGGCGGTTTTCAAGACCGCTGCCTTAAGCCACTCGGCCACCCCTCCGCAATGAGGCGCACTATAAACATCCCCCCGAAGGATGTAAAGCCTGTACGAATTCATTCGCCTGAAAAACAGCCAAAATGGTGTTATTCGTTGGCGAAATCGCCATTCCGCTCAGAGAAACAGCGATTTATCGCGTAAAGAAGGGTAAAACGCCTTTCCCGTTTTGCCCCCGCTGCGTATTCTCAGCGCAAACCTCGTGTTCTGATAAAGGAGCGCATTATGGACAGAATTATTTCCTCGTCTTCACGCACATCGCTGCTCAGCACTCATAAGGTGCTGCGCAATACCTATTTCCTGCTCGGCCTGACGCTGGCGTTTTCCGCCGTGACCGCCACCGCGAGCACCGTGCTGGGCCTGCCTGGTCCAGGGCTGATTTTAATGCTGGTGGGTTTCTACGGCCTGATGTTCCTTACCCACAAACTGGCTGACAGCCCGATGGGGATTGTGGCAGCCTTCGCCTTCACCGGCTTTCTCGGCTACTGCCTGGGCCCGATCCTCAGCTCGTTTTTAGCCGCAGGCATGGCTGATGTGATTGCGCTGGCGTTAGGCGGCACGGCGCTGGTCTTCTTCTGCTGCTCGGCCTATGTGCTCACTACCCGCCGTGATATGTCCTTCCTTGGCGGGATGATGATGGCGGGCTTTGTGGTGCTGCTGGTGGCGGTCGTCGCCAATCTGTTCCTGCAGCTGCCTGCCCTGCATCTGGCAATCAGCGCGCTGTTTATTCTCTTTTCCGCCGGTGCCATCCTGTGGGAAACCAGCAATATTATTCACGGCGGCGAGACCAACTATATCCGCGCTACCGTTAGCCTCTACGTTTCGCTCTACAATATCTTTATCAGCCTGCTGAGCATTCTGGGCTTTGCCCGCAACGACTAGTTGCCTCGCATGCAGATAGCCTTACACAGAGCGTAAGGCGTCTTGCGACAGCGCCTTCCTGACCCCGCTTCGGCGGGGTTTTGCTTTTTCTGACGGCGCAATTTGGTAGAATGCCGCCGGATAACGCAGTCAGGAGCAAACGTGGAATTTAACGGTAAAACCATTGAGGTCGACGGCGAAGGCTATTTGAAACATCGCGACGACTGGAGCGAGGCGCTCGCAGAACAGATCGCCGATAAAGAAGGCATCGCCATGAGCGATGCGCACTGGGAAGTAGTGCGCTTTGTGCGCGCATTCTATCTGGAGTACAACACCTCGCCCGCCATTCGCATGCTGGTAAAGGCGATGGCGCAAAAGTACGGCGAAGAGAAAGGCAACAGCCGCTATTTGTTCCGTCTCTTCCCGGATGGCCCGGCGAAACAGGCGACTAAAATTGCCGGCCTGCCCAAACCGGCGAAGTGTCTCTGATCAGCCGGTAGTGAAACGGCGCGGCGGCTCGGCGGGTTGATGCGGCTCCATAAGCACCTTGTCGACGCGCGCGCCGCGCGGCCCACCTGCCTTGAGCCAGGCGATAAGCGCCTCAACCTTGTCCGGCTCGCCCCAGGCCAGCACTTCAACGCTGCCGTCATCCAGATTTCGCGCGTAACCCAGCACGCCAAGCTGCGACGCCTGCGCCTGAGTGCCGTAGCGGAACCCTACGCCCTGCACTCTGCCATGCACCCATATTTTGTAACAGGTTGATGTCATCACTCGCTCCTGCCGCTGCGCGTTGCAATTTTCCGTTAACCGCCGGACAATGGCGCCTCATTTTTTCAGGTAAGCATAGCAAACTATGACCGTTCGATTGATTCTCGCTAAGGGACGTGAAAAATCCCTGCTCCGCCGCCATCCGTGGGTGTTTTCCGGTGCCGTCGCGCGCCTTGAAGGTAAAGCGCAACTGGGTGAAACCGTTGATGTCTGCGACCATAATGGCAAATTTCTCGCGCGCGCGGCCTGGTCGCCGCAGTCGCAAATTCGCGCCCGCGTCTGGAGCTGGCAGCAGGACGAATCAATCGATATCGCCTTCTTCGTGCGCCGTTTCGAGCAGGCGCGCCAGTGGCGTGACTGGCTGGCGCAGAAAGACGGGCTGGACAGCTATCGTCTGATCGCCGGCGAATCGGACGGCTTGCCTGGCGTGACCATCGATCGCTTCGGCAATTTCCTGGTGCTGCAGCTGCTCTCCGCCGGGGCCGAATACCAGCGCCCGGCAATTCTCTCCGCGCTGCAGCAGTGCTTCCCCCAGTGCGCTATCTACGATCGCTCCGATGTGGCGGTGCGTAAAAAAGAGGGGCTGGAGCTGACGCAGGGCCCGGTGACCGGCGAACTACCGCCGCCGCTGCTGCCGATAACCGAACACGGCATGAAGCTGTTGGTCGATATTCAGGGCGGCCATAAAACCGGCTACTACCTCGACCAGCGCGACAGCCGTCTGGCGACGCGTCGCTACGCGCAGGATGCGCGCGTGCTGAACTGCTTCTCCTATACCGGCGGATTTGCCGTATCGGCGCTGATGGGCGGCTGCCGCGAAGCGATCAGCGTGGACACCTCGCAGGAGGCGCTCGACGTGGCGCGCCAGAACGTTGAGCTCAATGAGCTGGATCTGTCACGCGCGCAGTTTGTGCGCGACGACGTGTTCAAGCTGCTGCGCCGCTACCGCGACGCCGGTGAGAAGTTCGATCTGATTATCATGGATCCACCGAAGTTCGTGGAGAATAAAAACCAGCTGGCGGGCGCCTGCCGCGGATATAAAGATATCAATATGCTGGCGATGCAGCTGCTTAATCCCGGCGGCATCCTGATGACCTTCTCCTGTTCAGGTCTGATGACGACCGAGCTGTTTCAGAAAATCGTGGCTGATGCGGCGCTGGATGCCGGTCGCGAAGCGCAGTTTATCGAGCAGTTCCGTCAGGCGGCCGATCACCCGGTGATCGCCAGCTATCCTGAGGGACTTTATCTTAAAGGTTTTGCATGTCGTGTGGTGTGACTTGAAAAAGCGCCTTCTGACGCCATATTGATCAGGAGGCAGTTTTTCTGGAGGTCACTATGATTGCCACTAAATTTGGTATTGGTCAGCAGGTTCGCCACCGCCTTTCGGGCGTGCTGGGCGTAATAGTCGATGTCGATCCCGAATATTCGCTGGATACGCCGAAGCTTGACGAGGTCGGCGCGACCGAAACGCTGCGCCGCGCGCCCTGGTATCACGTGGTGATGGAAGATGAAGAAGGCGATCAGGTGCACACCTATATCGCTGAGATACAGCTTTCCGGCGAAACCAGTTCGGAGCATCCGGAACAGCCGGAGATGGACGAGCTGGCCGCATCCATTCGCCAGCAGCTGCAGGCACCGCGCCTGCGCCACTGATCGCAGGCGGCACTTCTGCGCCGCCTGTGATACTACGGTTTCTGTCGCGTCACGCCCAGACGCGGAATTTCTATTTTAGGACAGCGATCCATAATCACGGTCAGACCGGCATCCTGCGCCAGCACGGCGGCCTGCTCGTTGATCACGCCCAGCTGCAGCCAGAGAGTATCCGCGCCCGCCGCAATCGCTTCCTGCGCTACGCCCCACGCCGCTTCTGAATGGCGAAACACATCAACCATATCGATTTTGCCCGGGACCTCTTCCAGTTTCGCGTAGGCGGTCTGGCCCAGCAGCGTCTGCCCGGCCAGTTTCGGACTCACCGGCACCACCTCATAGCCCTGCTCCAGCAGATATTTCATCACGCCGTAGCTCGGTCGGTCTGGACGATCGCTGGCGCCTACCAGTGCAATGCGCTGAGTGCGCGTTAACACGTCGCGAATAGTTTGATCGTTCATCTTTCTCTCCTTATTTCAGAGCATTAAATGTAGCGTTGCCCGTTAAGCGAGCCGCTCTCCAGAAAAGGGAATTTTGCACTGGCGCACAAAAAAATATGTTCAAATGTAAATTTACTGCCATAATGTAAGAATTTGCTACACACAAAACTTTGCGCCCTATTCTGGAGTCTACATGAAACTCTCTCTGGCCGTGACGGGGTTGACTGTTCTCCTCATCTCGGCAACCTGTCACGCCATCACGCTGAAGCTTGATCCGCAGATCGATCTGCTGGTGCTGGACGGGCGCAAAATTTCTGGTTCGCTGCTGAAAGGCGCCGACAGCCTTGAGCTGGAGCGCGGGCAGCATCAGTTTCTCTTTCGCGTCGAACAGCTGCGCGACGCCCGCAAAGATGCGTCGCTGCGCTATCAGTCTGCGCCGATGATCGTCACCTTCAACGCCCAGGTTAAAACCATCACCATTCGCCTGCCCGCGCTGGAAAACCGCCGCGAGCGCCACCACTTCGACCGCACGCTCAACTTCCAGCTGGTCGACGAGCGCGGCAAAGAGATCGATATTCGACGCGATCGCCTGCCTCTCTCCGCGGAAAACGATATGGAAAAGGCGATGATCCGCTATAACCGCAACGGCCAGATCGCCTCCGTTCCCCATTTCGCCGCCGTACGCGACGGTGCGGCCAACCGCCCGCCCGCTGAAGCCGAGTTTGTCTGGATAGACGAAGCGCAGTCGCCCGCCATTAAACGCTGGTTTCATCGCTTCGATCAGGCGACCCGCCAGCAATTTATGTCGCTGGTCAAATTGTTAAGGACAAGTTGATAGGCGCGAAAGACGCAGGGTAAACTCGCGCCACTCTTCTTCGCACGCGACTTCATCAGGACCTCTTTATGGAACAGACCACCCGCACGCTTGGCCTCAGCAAACATATCGCCCTCGTTGCGCACGACCACTGCAAGGCCTCGCTGCTTGACTGGGTCAAAGAGAACCAGCCCATCCTTGAACCTCACACTCTTTACGCCACCGGCACCACCGGCAATCTGATTAATCGCCATACAGGCCTGAACGTGAATGCGATGCTGAGCGGCCCGATGGGCGGCGACCAGCAGGTGGGCGCGTTGATTGCGGAAGGCAAAATTGACGTGCTGATCTTTTTCTGGGACCCGCTTAATGCGGTGCCGCACGATCCCGATGTGAAGGCGCTGCTGCGCCTCGCCACCGTCTGGAACATTCCGGTTGCGACCAACCGCGCCACGGCCAACTTTATTATTCAGTCGCCGCTGTTTGCCCAGACGGTGGAGATCGCCATCCCCGACTATCAGCGTTATCTGCAGGCGCGCCTGAGCTAATCAGGCTTTACGCAGTAGCGGCACGCCGAGCTGACGAAACGCCTCGACGAAGCGCGAAGGCTGTTCGCGATCGTAAAGCATCCAGACCTGCTGGCGCGCGCGCGTTAACGCCACATAGGCCAGCCGCCGCTCCTCCGCATCCGGGAAATCCTCCGGCGGCGGCAGCAGTCCCTGCTCAATGACCGATTCACGCGCCGCGGCGGGAAAGCCCTCTTTGCCCGCCTGCAAGCCCAGCAGAATAACGACATCCGCTTCCTGTCCTTTGCTGGCGTGAATAGTCATAAAGTCGAGGTTAAGCTTCGGCCAGCGTGTTTTCGCTTTATCCAGCACATCGGGGCGCAGATGGTGATAGCGCGCCAGCAGCAGCACCCGCTCGTCTGGTTTTACGTAGCCGCTCAGCTTGTTCAACAGCGGCTCCAGCTGCTCCTGTGGTAGCAGGCCTGCGGCTTTTTTACTGCCTTTGATCGGGCTGTTGAGCGGCTTGCGCAGCTGGTGCGGGTTCTGCTGGATGAAGCGGTTAGCAATATCGCCGATGCGATCGTTAAAGCGATAGGTGGTATCCAGCACGCAGCGATCGCCGTCGCCGAAGTAGTGATGAAAGGCAGTGGTCAGCGTCATCTCTGCGCCGGTGAAGCGATAGATCGCCTGCCAGTCGTCGCCCACGGCGAACAGCGTGGCGCGCTTGTTTTGCTGACGCAGCGCCGCAAGCAGGGCGGCGCGCTGCGGCGAGATATCCTGAAATTCGTCTACCAGGATATGTTTCCACGGGCTGATAAAGCGTCCCTTGTCGAGAATTGCCACGGCCTGATGGATTAGCCCGGAAAAATCGACTGCGCCCTCCTCTTTCAGCGCGCTTTTCCAGGCTTTCAGCAGCGGCGCCATCAGCTTCACTCGTTTGCCGAACAGCTCGCGCACCTCTTCCGGCGCGTCAGCGATCATCGCCGCCTGCGCGCCGCCGTGCATGCGCATCAGTCCCAGCCAGCGTTCGAGGCGCGATGCCAGCCGTTTCGCCAGCCGATCGTCCTGCCAGAAGTGCCCTTCAGGCAGCTCCCACTCTAGCTCGTCGCGCAGCCACTGACGCCAGCCGTTCGCCTGCGCCTTCTTCTCGTCGCACTGCTGACGCCAGCTGTCGATCAGCAGGGCGTGACGCGCCGCGGTATCGCTCTCCAGCTTGCTGACGACCGGCTGCTTATTGCTGCCTTCACGGATAATGTGCAGCGCCAGCGCGTGAAAGGTGCGCGCCTGAATGTCGGCGACGCCCAGTCGCGACCTAATGCGATCGTTCATCTCTTCCGCCGCCTGACGCCCAAACGCCAGCAGCAGAATCTGCTCGGGCGCGGCCAGCTTGCGCCGCAGCAGCCAGCCCGCCCGCGCCACCAGCACCGAGGTTTTGCCGCTGCCTGCGCCCGCGAGCACCAGCACCGCATCTTCGCCGTTCACTACCGCTTCGCTCTGCGACAGGTTGAGCGGCGAGGATTCTACCGTGGCGAAAAAATCGTGATGGGCGCTGAGCATGCGCGCCGTCCAGTCGCGGTTGCGCTGACGCAGCGCCGTCTCGCCCTGCTCCAGCCAGCGCTGGCAAAGCAGGTAAGGCTCGCGGCAGTCGCTGAACTGCTCAAGGCGCGCCAGCGGCAGCGGCAGCGCGGCGAACTGTTTCTCGATGGTGGCGCGCAGCGCCTGCAGCTCGCTGCGCTTGATCCAGCGATCCTGCTCGCCGAAGCGCGCGATCTCCTGCCTGAGTTCATCCAGCACCCCGGCGCAGATCGCGCTCATCTCGGCGCTCCACGCCTGCCAGGCCTGCAGCAGATAGTGGTAGAAGCGCTGCGTCTCCTGCCATTCAGTGCCGTGCAGCCGCACTACTTTGTCGTCAGGGAGTAAAAATTCCAGCTCGCCCCAGACCATGCCGCGCTTGCAGCTGATATCGAGCAGCTCGTTGAAAGGAATCAGGTATTCGTGCCGGTCGCCGCTTACTTCCACCCCGGCCGCCAGCAGGCGTACCCGATTATAGGGATGCTGGGCAAGCCGTTTGCCCATCGATGTCGCTTTGAGTTCCATGTCCACACCGTCGAACCTGGGAAAAGAATATCGGGAGTTTACCTGTCAGACTCTTGGCGCTCCAGCCTTAAAACAGGCTAAACTTGGCGGCACATCTTGCGGAAAGCAAAAGGAAAAAAACGCCATGCGCACTGTGTTAAACATTCTCAACTTTATCCTCGGCGGGTTTATCACCACCCTTTGCTGGCTGTTCGCCACGCTGGTGAGTATCGTCCTGATCTTTACCCTGCCGCTGACGCGCTCCTGCTGGGAAATCACCAAACTCTCTCTGCTGCCTTACGGCAACGAGGCGGTGCATGTGGACGTGCTGCGCCCGGAGAGTAAAAGCGCGCTGATGAACACCGGCGGCACCTTCCTCAATATTTTCTGGCTGATCTTTTTCGGCTGGTGGCTCTGCCTGACCCATATCTCTACCGGCATCGTACAGTGCATCAGCATCATCGGCATTCCAGTGGGCCTCGCCAACTTTAAAATCGCCGCTATCGCGCTCTGGCCGGTTGGCCGCCGCGTGGTCTCGGTTGAAGAAGCGCGCGCCGCGCGCGACGCCAGCGCCCGTCGGCGCTACTGAGGCCGCCACATGATGTCCAACGCCTTGCCGGGCTGGCGCAACTATCTCTTTAACAGCAGCTGGCGCTATCTGCTGCGCATTTTTCTGGCGCTGACCGGCTGCGCGGCGGTGCCCTGGTGGCTGCATCAGATAGACTGGACCATCCCGCTGACGCTCGGCGTGGTGGCCGCGGCGCTGGCCGATCTCGACGATCGCCTTACCGGTCGGCTGCGCAATCTGCTGATTACCCTGCTCTGCTTCTGTATCGCCTCGGTGTCGGTAGAGCTGCTGTTTCCCCATCCGCTCGCCTTTATGGCCGGCCTGGCGCTCTCCACCTGGGGCTTTATTCTGCTGGGCGCGCTTGGTCAGCGTTACGCCACCATCGCCTTTGGCGCGCTCTTGATTGCCATTTACACCATGCTGGGCATCGGCCTCTTTTCGCAATGGTATATGCAGCCGATACTGCTGCTGGTCGGGGCGCTCTGGTACAACGTGCTGACACTGCTCGGCCATCTGATGTTCCCGGTGCGGCCGGTGCAGGAACAGCTGGCGGGCAGCTACGCGCAGCTGGCGCAGTATCTTGAAGCCAAGGCGAATCTGTTCGATCCCGACGGCGAGGCGCAGGATGACGCCACGCTGATCCGCACCGCAATGGTCAACAGCCAGCTGGTGGCGCAGCTCAATCTGACAAAAAGCACGCTGCAGAGCCGCCTGCGCGGCGATCGCGGTTCGCGCAGCACCCGCCGCAGCCTGCACTACTACTTTGTGGCGCAGGATATCCACGAGCGCGCCAGCTCCTCCCATCTGCAGTATCATCTGCTGCGCGACGACTGGCGTTACAACGAGATCCTGTTCCGCTTTCAGCGGCTGCTAAATATGCAGGCGCAGGCGTGCCGTCAGCTCTCGCAGTGCATTTTGCTGCGCGAACGCTGGGAGCACGACCCGCGCTTCGAGCGCGCCTTCGATCGCCTGCAGACGGCGCTAGAGCGCCTGCAGCAAAACGAGCCTGATGCGCCCCATCTGCGTCCGCTCTTCTGGCTGTTGCGCAATTTGCGCGCTATCGACGCGCAGCTGGGATCGATAGAGTCTGAGCAGTCGTTAGCCAGCGAAAACCTGGCGAGCGATAACCGACTGTCGCGCGAAGGGCTCAGCGGCTGGAGCGACATTCGCCTGCGGCTGAGCCGCCATATGACCCCCGCCTCCGCGCTGTTCCGTCATGCGGTGCGCATGACGGTGGTGCTCTGTATCGGCTACGGCTTTATTCAGATTACCGGCCTCGATCGCGGCTACTGGATCCTGCTTACCAGCCTGTTTGTCTGCCAGCCTAACTATAACGCCACGCGGCGCAGGCTGGCGCTGCGTATCGGCGGTACGCTGGCGGGCATCGCTATCGGCCTGCCGGTGCTCTGGCTGGTGCCCTCGACCGAAGGCCAGCTGGTGCTGATCGTGGTCAGCGGCGTGCTGTTTTTCGCCTTTCGTCAGGTGCAGTACGCGCAGGCGACGCTCTTTATCACGCTGCTGGTGCTGCTCTGCTTCAATTTGCTGGGAGAGGGATTCGAGGTGGCGCTGCCGCGCATCGTGGACACGCTGCTGGGATGCGCCCTCGCCTGGCTGGCGGTGGCGTTTATCTGGCCTGACTGGCGTTTTCGCCAGCTGCCTGCCGTGGCGGCGCGTACCCTGAACGCTAACTGTCGCTATCTGGATGCGATTATGGAGCAGTATCACCAGGGCAAAGATAACCGCCTCGCCTATCGTATCGCGCGCCGCGACGCTCACAACGCTGATGCTGAGCTGGCTTCGGTGGTCTCCAATATGAGCGGCGAGTCGCGGACGCAGCAGAAACATAAAGAGTCCGCCTTCCAGCTGCTCTGCCTTAACCACTCTTTCCTGAGCTATATTTCTGCGCTGGGGGCACACCGCGATAAGCTGAACGACGGCGCACTGCTGACGCTGCTCGACGACACGGTCTGCTATGTCGAAGATGTGCTGCAAACCGACGTGGTGAGCGACGCCGAAGCGGAAGCAATGCAGAGCGCGCTGACGCAGCGCATCAGCGATATGGCTGCCAATCAGGAGACACGCGCTCCGCTGGTGCTGCAGCAGCTGGGCTTGCTGGTCACGCTGCTGCCAGAAATCGCCCGTCTGCGCAGGACGCTGGCGCAGCCTTAAGCGCCGTCGCCTTTCAACGTCTCCTGATACCATTCATTCAGTTCCGCCCTGACCGTTTGCGGCAGGGCGGCCTCATGGCGTCCTTCTATCGCCCCTTCCAGCGCCAGCAACGTTTTAAAACCGATATGTTGGTTGATTGCTCTGAGCCTGAGCCAGCACCGTTTTGCTCCCAGCTCTTTCAGATGGCGCACGCTTCTTACGCCTGCCTCATGCAGCAAGAGCTCCATGCGCAGGCTGAGATTGGGCAGGTCTTTCAGCCGCAGCGGCCGCTGTCTGGCCAGCGTCTCCTGTTGAGCGGTGCGCAGCGAGGCGGCAGAGAGCGACAGCAGGCGATCGGTATCGCGCCAGAGCGCGTCGTCGACACGATAGTAGTTTAGGCTCACCTCGGCGCCGCGCTTGCGAAACACCAGCGGCTGCATCGGCTGCCGCGCCGCATATTCCCGCAGCGCTTCGCTGGCGCGCAGGTAGAGCGCGTCGTCATTAACCAGTGCGAAGACCACTTTTTCCACCGCCAGCGCATAGCCGCCGAACTGAGTGCGCGACTCGATGTGACCTAGCGCGGCCAGACAGTTACGGGACCGCTCTACCATAGAGTGTTGTTTTTTCATGACACGCTCTCCTTGTGTGCAGTTAATAAAAAGCCATCACTATCAACCCGTTAGAGATATAGGGAAAATCAATTAAGGGTTCAATTAATTCTTTTGTTTGAGCTCGACCTTCTCTCTTTTTTGCGAGCCGTTTTCCAAATTTGAGGTTGATCTTTATCCAGGAAGCCATTACTGTATATCCATACAGTCCAATGCTGAGTGGTTAACTTATGCGCACCCAACACTTTAATAATGCAGGCTTTGCTCACCGTCACGTTTCCGCTTCCCGGCCTTCGCAGCACAGCGGCTGGATTACGGAACTGCGCTACAGCGAGCAGCCCGGCATGATGCAAATGTTGCTGCTGCCGTTACTGCAACAGCTCAGCCAGGAGTCTCGCTGGCAGCTGTGGCTGACGCCCGCGCACAAGCTCAATCGCGCCTGGCTGCAGCAGTCAGGTTTGCCGCTGGAAAAAAGCATGCACGTTGCGGATTCTGAGCGTTGCACCTCTGTTGAGGCGATGATTAAAGCTTTGCGCACAGGAAATTACAGCGTCGTGCTGGCGTGGATACCCTATGATTTAGATGAGGAAGAGCGGCGCGAATTAGAACAGGCGGCGGCAGAAGGAAAAGCGTTAGGGTTGATTATGCGCCCAAACGGGATGAGCGAACCCACGCTGCGACCAAATAAAGGGCTAAAAATTCAGTCGGATTTGTTTCATTAAGTAAAAATAGGATTTTTCTCGCGCCATTTACCTTTTTTGTTACAGCTAAACCACTGATTCTTTTCCCTCCAGCTTTGACAATGGTTTAGCTGCATTTTGCCTTAAAGCACGACGGCATTAAGACCGGGCGAAATGTTAGAATATGTGTATAAAGCCCTGTTTTTTTGCAGCATCCCCTCACATCATACTTGTAACTTTCCAATCTCGTTGTAGACTTTACCTCGCCAGGGTGCTCAATAATCTCCGTTTTTTAGCGGTAGAGTCATAAGCGAGCGTATTAACCCGGCGAAGGATTACAACCAAGAGCATCCCTTTTTGCTCATTGCCTATTTGGATGATAACGAGGCGCAAAATGAAAAAGACAGCTATCGCAATTGCAGTGGCACTGGCTGGCTTCGCTACCGTAGCGCAGGCCGCTCCGAAAGATGACACCTGGTATACCGGTGCTAAACTGGGCTGGTCTCAGTATCACGATACTGGTTACTACGGTAACGGTTATGGCAACAACAATGGTCCGACTCACGAATCACAGCTTGGCGCTGGTGCATTCGTAGGTTACCAGGCTAACCCGTACCTGGGCTTCGAGCTGGGCTACGACTGGCTTGGCCGTATGCCGAACAAAGGCACCGTAAACAACGGCGCATTCAAAGCACAGGGCGTTCAGCTGGCTGCTAAACTGAGCTATCCGATCACTGACGATCTGGATGTCTACACCCGTCTGGGTGGTATGGTATGGCGCGCTGACGCAACGCAGAACAACGTTGTCAACGGCCGCATCAGCAACCACGACACCGGCGTTTCTCCGCTGGCAGCAGTGGGTGTTGAATACGCTCTGACTCAGAACTGGGCAACGCGTCTGGACTACCAGTGGGTGAACAACATCGGCGACGCACAGACCGTTGGCGCTCGTCCTGACAACGGCATGCTGAGCGTAGGCGTTTCATACCGCTTCGGTCAGGATGAAGTTGCACCGGTTGTTGCTCCGGCTCCGGCACCGGCTCCAGTTGTTGAAACCAAGCGTTTCACCCTGAAGTCTGACGTGCTGTTCACCTTCAACAAAGCTACCCTGAAGCCGGAAGGCCAGCAGGCGCTGGATCAGCTGTACAGCCAGCTGAGCTCAATGGATCCGAAAGACGGTTCAGTCGTCGTTCTGGGCTTCACTGACCGCATCGGCTCTGAGCAGTACAACCAGAAACTGTCTGAGAAACGCGCTCAGTCAGTGGTTGACTACCTGGTCTCTAAAGGTATCCCGTCTAACAAGATCTCTGCACGTGGCATGGGTAAATCTAACCCAGTTACCGGCAACACCTGTGACAGCGTGAAAGGCCGTCAGGCTCTGATCGACTGCCTGGGTCCGGACCGTCGCGTAGAAATCGACGTGAAAGGCATCAAAGACGTTGTAACTCAGCCGCAGGCTTAAGTTATTTCGTAAGAAAAAACCCCGCAAAGCGGGGTTTTTTTATGTCTCTTTTCTGGCTTTTATGCGCCACGCTAGTCGCTGCCCGTTTCTGATTTGCCGAGAATCGCCTGCAGATCCTGTTTCAGGCTCGACATCTGGGTAGCGTATTTCTCTTTACGCTCGGCATCTTCGATCAGCTGAACGATAGTTTCCGATAGCGTGCAGCCGCGGCGCTGCGCCAGCCCTGCCAGTCGCTGCCACACCAGATACTCCAGATCGATCGATTTCTTACGCGTGTGCTGATGCTCAGCGTTGAAATGCCGTTTGCGGCGCGCACGAATGGTCTGTTTGAGCCGATTATCCAGGTCTGGATGAATATGTTGCGCGATCCATTCAGCCACATCGACCGGACGATTTTCTATTGCGAGCAGTTCATCTACGGCTGCCTGCGCGGCGCTGCGTTCAAGATGACGCGTGATCGGCTCACCTTCCCGGTGTTTTTTTACCAGGTATTTCCATTTCCATCCACTTTCAAGATTTTCGAGTTGTTGGTATTTCATCGGAATCTCATCGTGACCGCGTAACAAACTTAGGATAACAGTTTTTTTGCTGGATGCAGTAAGGAAAAAGGCGTTGTCTGTCTCAGGGTTAATCCGAACCATGCAGTGCTTAACAAAGGGGTTTCCTGTATAATCCCGCTTTTCTTTAATCAACCAAATGCGATTATTTTGACCAGTTCCCAACTTTCCTGGCAAGACCTGCAGCCGAATATTACCGGATACGCGTCCGTTTTCTCCCGTATTACCGAAGAAGAGACCGATAGCCTGGCGACGGTACAGCCGCGTTTGCTGAATGCGCTGGCCTGCCTCGCTCAGCAGAACGAGGGCTTTCCCCTTCTGCTGGTGTGTAGTCAGGAAAACCTGGACTACCTGGCGCTTATTGCGCGCCAGATGGAGCGCGTTGCCGACAACCCCAATGAGCTGTTCGGCGGACATTATCATATCATCGCGGATAACGTGACCCTTCAACCCCCTGGCGATGCCTCGCATCCTTTTACCGGCAGCGGTCAAATTCATTTTGCGGAGTGGGTTGAGAACGAGCAGCTGTTTGGCTGCGTGCGCCTGCATCGCGACCGCCTGCAGCTTGAGCCGGGCCTGATCCACCGCGCGAATGGCGGAACGCTGGTGCTGTCGCTGCGTACCCTGCAGGCACAGCCGCTGCTGTGGCTGCGATTGAAACGCGCTATCCAGCTGGGTCGCCTGGAATGGCAATCGCCCGATGAACGTCATCCTCTGCCCGTCTCTGTACCTCCGCTTCCGCTTAGCCTGAAGCTGGTGCTCTGCGGCGATCGCGATGCGCTGGCGGCGTTTCAGGAGAGCGATCCCGAACTGCACGAGATGGCGATCTATACTGAATTCGAAGAAAACATGCAGGTCGTCGATGAAGATGACATGCTCGCCTGGTGCCGCTGGGCGCAGGATGTTGCGCTGCAGGCGGGACTGCCCGCTCCCCAGGCCGATTTCTGGCCGCCGCTGATCCGCGAAGCGGTGCGTTATACCGGCGATCAGGAAGTGCTGCCGCTCTGCCCGCGCTGGCTGCTGCGTCAGATGCGCGAAGCCTTCGCCCAGGAGAATGCGCTCAGCGAGGCGGCCCTGATCAGCGCCCTGGACGTACGCGGCTGGCGCGAAGCTTTCCTCGCCGAGCGCATGCGCGACGAAATTCTGCTGAAGCAGATCTTGATTGAAACCGAAGGCGAAGTGGTCGGCCAAATCAACGGTCTTTCCGTGGTTGAGTTTCCTGGCCATCCGCGCCCGTGGGGCGAACCTTCGCGCATTACCTGCGTGGTACATCCGGGCGACGGCGAGTTTACCGACGTCGAACGCAAAGCTGAGCTGGGCGGGAACATCCATGCCAAAGGCATGATGATTATGCAGGCTTATCTTATCGCCGAGCTGGAGCTCGATCAGCAGCTACCCTTCTCGGCATCGCTGGTCTTTGAGCAATCCTACTCGGAGGTCGATGGCGACAGCGCCTCGCTGGCGGAACTCTGCGCCCTCGTCAGCGCGCTGGCTAATCAGCCGATTAATCAGCAAATTGCCGTTACCGGATCGGTCGATCAGTTCGGCAATGTTCAGCCGGTCGGTGGTTTGAACGAGAAGATGGAAGGTTTCTTCACTATCTGCAACGAACGCGAACTGACCGGCCAGCAGGGCGTCATCATTCCGGCGTGCAACGTACGCCACCTCTGCCTGAGCCAGGACGTGGTCGACGCGGTTGAACAGGGCCGTTTTCATATCTGGGCGATCGATCGCGCCGATGAGGCGCTGCCGCTGTTGACCGGCGTGGTCTGGCGCAGCGCAGAGGATAACGGCGATGCGCTGCTGCGCCGCATCGAAGATCGTATTGCCCAGTTCAATCAGCAGGAAGCGCGTCATCGCCCCTGGCCACTTCGCTGGCTAAACTGGTTTAACCAGAACTGATTGAATTGCCCAGCGTACAGCTGTTCGCTAAACTTCGTGCTCTACTAAAACAAGGCTTATTGAAAACATGGTTGATAAACGCGAATCCTATAGCAAAGAGGACCTGATTGCGTCAGGTCGCGGTGAACTGTTTGGCGAGAACGGTCCGCCGCTTCCGTCAGGCAACATGTTGATGATGGACCGCGTGGTCAAGATGACCGAAGATGGCGGTAAGTTCGACAAAGGTTTCGTTGAAGCCGAACTGGATATCAATCCGGACTTATGGTTTTTTGCCTGCCACTTTATCGGCGATCCGGTCATGCCGGGCTGTCTCGGTCTGGACGCAATGTGGCAGCTGGTAGGATTCTATCTGGGCTGGCTGGGCGGCGAAGGCAAAGGCCGCGCGCTGGGCGTTGGCGAGGTGAAATTTACCGGCCAGGTGCTGCCGACCGCGAAAAAAGTGACCTATCGCATTCACTTCAAGCGCGTCATTAACCGTAAGCTGGTGATGGGCGTTGCCGATGGCGAAGTCTTCGTTGATGGTAATCTGATTTACTCTGCCAGCGATTTGAAAGTCGGTCTTTTCAAAGACACCAACGCTTTCTGATTGCGCAAAAGAAAACCTCCGCCAGCGCGGAGGTTTCTTCCTTTTCCTGACGGTCGATTACACCGTAACTGACCTGTCCTCCATGGCTTGTCGCCAACCTCCCAACCAGTGAGACTTAGCCTCAATCATCTGATACGGACACATCTCTTTTGAGCGTCCTGTAATACCGGCCTGGTAGCCACGTGCATGAGCGCGTTCAAGGCGGTCTCGTTTCTGTCTCTTCATACTCCGTATCCCTCATATCAGGTCTGTGGAATCTGGTGGAAAGAAATAGAGTGGCGAATTATTACTCAACCACTATTAAGTTCTACCTGCCCTGACCGGAAAGGTCAATGCGCAAATTTCACGCCAGTGTCATCATTTTGACGCTAAATCGCCATGATTTTGCTCTCGCGCAGCCTGGCCGCTGCCTTTATCGCCTTGAAGCGGCAACAAAAAAGCCCCTGTTTGCCGCCGCATTTCGCTGACGACAACCAGGGGCTGAGCAACATCTTTAGCGAATTTTATTCTGTGGTTATCGCCGCATTGGCAATTTGCTGCGCAGTTTGCTGCCAGCCGATAGCCAGAGTGCGCACCAGCGCGTCATAGCCATCCTCGTTCTGCGGCAGCGCCACGTCGAATCCCTGCTTCACCACACGACCATTATGCTGCAGCACCCATTCGCCGCTCACCACGGCGCGTCCGTCATAGCGGCCCTGAAATCCGGTTACCGTCACGCTCAGCGTGTCATGCTTTTCGCCCAGCGGCGCAGCGGAAACCAGCCGGCCAGGCAGCGCCTTACTCAGGTTCGCCACCAGCGTTTGTTGAAGCTGCTGGTCCAGCGGGCTCGCCCAGAGATTATTGGCGGCAATAACGTACTTTACGTCGCTGGTCTGATAGACCAGGCCGTTGCCCGCCAGGTAATCAGGCACCGCCACCTGCTGAACCCACAGCGCTGGCGGCTGCGCTTCACCGCCGCTGCGAACCTGCATCGCCGCCGGCTTCGACGGCAGCTGGTAGTAGGTGTTATCGATGGTGCTGCTGCACGCGCTTAACAGCAGCGCGGCGCAAAAAACGGCTCCTTTTCTCACTGTTTCGCCCTCTTTGGCTGTGGATCCTGACCCGGTTTGGCCTCGAAGACCAGCGCGTTGCTCTTGGTATTAAGCGTTTTCAATACCGGCTGCAGTTCACGCAGCACCTGATCGAGTCGCTGCATATCGCCCACCAGCTTGTTATAGGCCGGGGAGCCAGGCTGCAGCCCCTTCATGCTGCGGTTCAGCTCGCGCAGCGTTTGCTGCATATCTTCCGGCAGCGTTTTCATCGCCGGGCTGGCGGTGATCTGATTGAGGTTTTTCAGCGTGCCCTGCATTTCACGCAGCGTGCGCTGGCTCTCTTTCAACGTACCGGTCGCCTCGGTCACCACATTGTTAAGCGGCAAGGCGTTGATCTTGTCGAGCGCCGCCACCAGTTTTTGCTGGATCTGGCTCAGGCCGCCGCTGGTGGTCGGAATGATCTCGTAGCCTGCAATTTTGTTCGGGCCTTTATAAGCCGGCACGTTATCGTAGAAGTCGAGATCGATATAGAGCGAGCCGGAGAGCAGGTTGCCGGTTTTCAGCGAAGCGCGCAGGCCACGTTTTTTGCCGTCCTGCAGATGTTGCTCCAGGTTGAAGTCCTGACCGAGTCTGGCGATAAAGCGATCGGGCTCAATGCGGATCAGCACCGGCACGCGATAGTCGTTATTCAACGCCTGATTCACCCCTTTGCTCATAAAGGGCACCTGCGCCACCGTACCCAGACGGATGCCGCGGAACTCAACCGGCGCACCCACCTGCAGGCCGCGAATCGAATCGGTGAAGAACATCAGGAAATCAACGTGATTAGTGTAGAGCGAATCCTGGATGCTGCGCTGATCGTCGAACAGATGATAGTCGGCGTTGTTCGCTGCCGCCTGGCCTAAATCCCAGCCGTCCGGCACGTCGAAACTGACGCCGCCGCTGAACAGCGTCGTCAGCGAGCCCATCTCGACGCGCATGCCGGATGCTGACATATCCACCGCGATGCCGCTGTCTTTCCAGAAACGTACATTGGTGGTCACCAGCCGATCGTAGGGCGCGGCGATAAACAGCTGGTAGGTCATCATGCGCTTATCGGTATCAAAGGTGCTGGTCTCCACGGTGCCGACGCGATAGCCGCGAAACAGCACCGGATCGCCGGCGTTGAGCTGCCCCGCTTTTTTGCTGTCGAGCGTAATGCGGATGCCTTTGGCGTCCGGCGGTGCCAGCGGCGGCGCGTCAAGCAGCTCATAGCGCTCTTTTGGCTCCTCTTTTTTACCCGGCTGCAGTTCGATATAGGCGCCGGAGAGCAGCGTATTCAGGCCAGTTACCCCCTCGCGGCCAATCTGCGGCTTCACCACCCAGAACACGCTGTCGCCGTGCAGCAGCTTTTCCATACCGGAGTTAAGCCGCGCGGTGATTTCAACGTGATGCAGGTCGTCGGTCAGCTCCGCTTTTTCCACCGTGCCGACCTCAACGCTGCGGCTTTTAATGGTGGTTTTCCCCGCTTCAATGCCTTCCGCGTTTTCCGTAATAAGGGTCACTTCCGGCCCGAGATGGCTGAAGTGGTAGAACAGGATCCATCCGCCGATCAACAGCGTCACGATGGGGACAATCCATACCGGCGACCAGCGTTTAATCTGGTCAACTTTGGCATGGCCGTGGTTATTTTCCGTCAAGGCGCGGCTCCTTTGTAGTGTGTTCCCGTACGCGATCCCAGGTCAGGCGCGGGTCAAACGTCATGGCGGCGATCATGGTCAGGATCACCACCAGCGCAAACAGCAGCGCACCCGTTGCGGGATAAACATTCATCAGCTGCCCCATGCGCACCAGCGCAGAGAGCACGGCGATAACAAACACGTCGATCATCGACCAGCGGCCGACAAATTCGACGATTTCATAAATCAGGTGCATTCTTTCGCTGTCGCGCTGGCCGCGCCCGCTGGCGTTCCAGCAGAGCCAGCCAATCGCCAGCATCTTCAGCGACGGCACCATGATGCTGGCGATAAAAATCACCAGCGCCACCGGATAAGATCCGTCGCTCCAGAGCAGGATCACGCCCGCCATAATATTAGACGGATAAGGCGTGCCGAGGGTTTCGGTCACCATAATCGGCAGCAGGTTGGCGGGAATATAGATCATCAGCGAAGTAAACAGCAGCGCCAGCGTCCACTGCAGGCTGTGTTTACGGCGCGGCGCGGCTATGACGCCGCAGCGTGGACAGTCAGGCTGGTCCGCGGCCAGAATTGCGGTGCAGCAGGGACAGGAGCGCATCCCCTGCTCCAGCCCGCTGACGCCCTTTTCCGGCGCATGCGGCAGCGGCGGCATCGGCGCGATCTGATCCCACAGCCAGCGTCGATCCACGCACTGAAAGGCGCGCAGCTGCAGCAGGCAGAACAGGCACCAGGGCCAGAAGCTGGTTTCCAGACCAATATCGCCGTAGGCCATCAGCTTGACGAAACTGACCAGCACCCCGGCCATAAAAATCTCCGCCATGCCCCAGTTGCGCAGCTGGAACAGGATGCGCGCCAGCCCCAGACGCAGGCTGACCGGCATCGGTATGCGGTTGACCAGCAGAATAATGGTCAGCATACAGAGCGCAGGGATCGCCTGAACGAATGCCAGAAACAGCGTGGCCAGACTGCTGTAATTCTCTGACACCATCACCTGCGGGATCTCCAGCAGCGAGATCTGGCTGCTGAGGCCCGCGACCTTCATGGTGATAAAGGGAAACAGGTTAGCCAGCAGCAGCATAAACAGCGCCGCCAGCGCGTAGCCGGTCGGCCGCTTGCGCGGCTCGGGCCAGTTGGCGGTCAGCACCGAATGGCAGCGCGGGCAGGAGGCGCGGCTACCCTGCGGCACCTCCGGCAGTTTCACCATTAAATCGCATTGTGGACAGAGCATCCACGCCTGGCTTTCAGCGGCTGAACACATCCCGACTCCCTTATGGTTACGCGCCGTTTTTAAGCGCTTCCAGCTCTTCCCAGCGAGCGAACGCCGTTTCCAGCTCCTGCTCGGTCTGCGCCAGCGCGTCCAGCACCGGTTGAGTCTGGTCATGCGGCTGGCTGAAGAAGTCAGGATGGCTCATTTTCGCCTGTAGCTCGCCAATGCGCGCCTCCAGCGACTCCAGCTTCTGCGGCAGCTGCTCCAGCTCTCGCGTCAGGTTATAGCTTAGCTTACCGCCGCTGCGTTTCGCGCCGTCAGCTTTTTCCGCCGCCGGTTTCGCCGCGGCGGCGGGCTTGTTTCCCTGGGCGCTTTTTTGCTGTTTGTAGGCGGCACGCTGCTGCTGCGCGTCGTGATAGCCGCCGACGAAGCTGCCGATTTCGCCGTTGCCTTCGAAAATCCAGCATTCGGTCACGGTGTTGTCGACGAACTGACGATCGTGGCTCACCAGCAGCACGGTGCCCTGATAGCCGTCGATCAGCTCTTCCAGCAGCTCCAGCGTTTCGACGTCGAGGTCGTTGGTCGGTTCATCGAGGATCATCAGGTTGCTGGGACGCAGGAAGAGGCGCGCCAGCAACAGGCGGTTGCGCTCGCCGCCGGAGAGCGCGCGCACCGGCGTCATGGCGCGTTTCGGATGGAACAGGAAGTCCTGCAGGTAGCCGAGCACATGGCGCGGCTTGCCGTTCACCATCACCTCTTGCTTGCCTTCCGCCAGGTTATCCATGACGGTGCGGTCGGGATCCAGCTCGGCGCGATGCTGGTCAAAATAGGCGACTTCCAGTTTGGTGCCGCTGTGCACGCGGCCGCTGTCGGCCTTCAGCTGCTGCAGCATCAGACGCAGCAGCGTGGTTTTGCCGCAGCCGTTCGGGCCGATGAGCGCGATCTTGTCGCCGCGCTGCACCTGCGCGGAGAAGTCATGCACCAGCGTCTTGCCGCCCACGCCGTAGTTGACATGCTCCAGCTCGAAAACGATTTTGCCCGAACGCGACGCTTCGCCCACCTGCATATTGGCTTTGCCCATCACTTCGCGGCGCTCGGAGCGTTCGCGACGCAGCGCTTTCAGCGCGCGCACGCGGCCCTCGTTACGGGTGCGGCGCGCCTTGATGCCCTGACGGATCCACACCTCTTCCTGCGCCAGCTTGCGGTCGAATTCGGCGTTCTGCATCTCTTCTACGCGCAGCGCCTCCTCTTTCCCTTCCAGGTAAAGATCGTAATTGCCCGGCCAGGAGACCAGCTTGCCGCGATCGAGGTCGACGATGCGCGTCGCCATATTGCGGATAAACGAACGGTCATGGGAAATAAAGACGATGCTGCCGCTGAAGGTCTTCAGGAAGGTTTCCAGCCAGTCGATGGTTTCAATATCGAGGTGGTTGGTCGGTTCATCCAGCAGCAGCACGCGCGGGTTACTCACCAGCGCGCGGCCCAGCGCCGCTTTGCGCAGCCAGCCGCCCGACAGCGACGACAGCTCGGTATCAGGCTCCAGGCCGATCTGCTGCAGCACATCGTTGATGCGGCTCTCCAGCTGCCACAAATTGTGGTGGTCGAGGATAGTCTGCAGGCGTCCCATCTCGTTGAGGTTTTTCTCGCTGGGATCGAGCATCACCGCATGGGAAATCGCGTGATAGGCTTTGAGGTGCTCGGCCTGCTCTTCCACACCCTCCGCCACAAAGTCATAGACAGAGCCGGTAATATTGCGCGGCGGATCCTGCTGCAGACGCGCCACCACCAGGTCCTGCTCAAAAATGATGCGGCCGTCATCCAGCGGCTGCTCCCCGTTGATGATCTTCATCAGGGTCGATTTGCCTGCGCCGTTACGGCCGACCAGACAGACACGCTCGTTCTCTTCGATATGCAGCTCGGTGTTGTCGAGCAGCGGCGCATCGCTGAATGAGAGGTAAGCGCCGTGAATACTGATTAATGACATCTGAACTTATTCCTTACCGGCGTGCGTAATCAGCCAGCAGTTGTGAATTTGACGGTTGCGGGCAAAATCCTGCGACAGGGTTTTCTGGGTAATGTCCTGCGCCTTCAGGCCCAGCGACGCCAGCCCTTCGAGATCCATTTTGAAGCCGCGCTTGTTGTTGGAGAACATGATGGTGCCGCCCGCGCGCAGCAGGCGCTTCAGGTTGCGCATCAGCATAATATGATCGCGCTGCACGTCGAAGTCCTCCTCCATGCGTTTGGAGTTGGAGAAGGTCGGCGGGTCGATAAAAATCAGATCGAACGTCTCGTCGCTCTCGCGCAGCCAGCTCAGGCAGTCAGCCTGCATCAGGCGATGCTGACGGCCGGTCAGGCCGTTCAGACGCAGGTTGCGCTCCGCCCACTCCAGATAGGTGCGCGACATGTCGACCGTGGTGGTGCTGCGCGCGCCGCCTAGCCCGGCGTGCACGCTGGCGCTGCCGGTATAGGAGAAGAGGTTGAGGAAATCTTTATCCTTGCTCATTCTGCCGAGCATATGGCGCGCGATGCGATGGTCCAGGAACAGCCCGGTGTCCAGGTAGTCGGTGAGGTTAACCAGCAGGCGCGCGTTGTACTCCTGCACCTCGAAGAAATCGCCCTTCTCGCCCAGTTTCTGATACTGATTCTTGCCTTTCTGCCGCTCGCGCGTTTTTAGCACCAGGCGGTTGGCGGGCAGCTCCAGCACGCTGAGCGTCGCGCCGATAACGTCGAACAGGCGCTGGCGCGCTTTCGCGGCGTCAATGGTCTTCGGCGGCGCGTACTCCTGCACCACCACCCATTCGCCGTAGCGATCCACCGCCACGTTGTACTCCGGCAGGTCGGCGTCATAGAGGCGATAGCAGGCAATACCTTCCTGACGCGCCCACTTCTCCAGTTTCTTCATGTTCTTACGCAGGCGGTTAGCGTAATCCTCGGCGATCTGCGCGCCGTTGGCGCTGCTGTTTTCCACCAGCTGATAGTTCTTCTGCACGCACTCAATCGGGCCGTTTTTCGCCTTGAACTGGCGCTCCGCGCGCAGCTGCAGGCAGCTCAGCAGCTCAGGCGACCCGCTGAAGAGCGACAGGGTCCAGCCGCCGAAGTGCTGTTTCATGATGCGGCCAAGCTGGCTGTGCAGCGCGATCAGCGCCGGCTCGCTCTCCAGACGTTCGCCGTAAGGCGGGTTGCTCAACACCGTGCCGCGCTGTTCGCCCGGCAGCGGGTTTTTCAGCTGCAGCACATCCTGACGCGCAAAGGTAAAGAGATCGGCGACGCCGGCGCGGCGGGCGTTAGCCTGTGCCCACTCCAGCACGCGGCCGTCGCTGTCGTAGCCGAAGAAGCGCGCCTGTGCGGCGGCGGTGCCCGCGCGCGCGCGCTGCTGCGCCTCGCTTTTCACTTCGCGCCACAGCGCATCGTTATGCTGACGCCAGTGGGTGAAGCCCCAGCGGCTGCGCAGCAGGCCCGGCGCGCGATCGCAGGCGATCAGCGCCGCTTCAATCAGCAGCGTGCCGGATCCGCACATGGGATCGAGCAGCGGCGTGGCGGGCTGCCAGCCAGAGCGCAGCACGATGGCCGCCGCCAGGTTCTCCTTGAGCGGCGCCTGACCGGTCTGCTGACGATAGCCGCGCTGATGCAGCGCCTCGCCGCTCAGATCCAGCGCGATGCTGGCGCGATCTTTATTCAGCCAGACGTTGATGCGGATATCGGGCTGTTCGCGATCCACATTGGGACGCGGCAGCTTCTGACGGGTAAAGGAGTCGACAATGGCGTCCTTGACCTTTAACGCGCCAAACTGGCTGTTGCGAATCGATTCGTTGGTGCCGCTGAAGTGCACCACGAAGGTATGCTGACTGCCGAACAGTTCGGTCCAGTCGATGCTCTGTACGCCGACATAGAGGTCGAGGTCGCTGTAGACGCCAAATTCGCCGAGCGGCAGCAAAATACGCGACGCCAGCCGGCTCCACAGCAGACTCTGATACATCGTACGGTCATCGGCTTCAAAGTGAACGCCTCCCTGTACCACCTGCAGATCCTGCGCGCCCAGCGCGTCCAGCTCACTTTTCAACAGCTCTTCGAGCCCACGCGCCGTACTGGCAAAGAGAGAATTCATATCGTCACTATTACTCTTGAGAAAATTGCTGCGCATTATACCCTAATTACGCCTCATTGTTGGAAAGCGACACGCACGCCTCTCACCCGGCCGATCACGAGGCTATAGCGTCCCGACGCCAGGTATCATAAAGTTAGCTTCTTTTGTCGCCTACGCCCGCTTATCTGGAGATCGCCATGCTCACGCTGTCCCGTCTGTTCATTCATCCGGTCAAATCGATGCGGGGTGTACACCTTTCTCATGCACAGGCGCTGGAGAGCGGACTGGCTTTCGACCGCATTTTTATGGTGACGGATCTGGACGGCACCTTTATTACCGCGCGGCAGTACCCGGAGATGGTGCGCTTTACCCCGGCGCTGCTGACCGACGGCCTCTCTCTGCAGGCACCTGACGGCAGCCAGGCGATGATCCGCTTCAGCGATTTCGCCGCGCAGGAGGCGCCGACGGAAGTCTGGGGCAACCATTTTACCGCGCGCATCGCTCCCGACGCCATCAACGCCTGGCTCAGCGCCTTTTTTCCGCGCCCGGTGCAGCTCCGCTGGGTGGGGCCGCAGCCGTCGCGCCGGGTAAAGCGTTTCAACGAGGTGCCGCTGGGGTTTGCCGACGGCTATCCATTTCTGCTGGTTAACAGCGCCTCGCTGCAGGATCTGCAGCAGCGCTGCCCGGCCAGCGTGCGCGCCGAACAGTTTCGCGCCAACCTCATCGTCAGCGGCGCGCCAGCCTGGGATGAAGACAGCTGGGCAACGGTGCAGATCGGCAGCGTGATCTTCGACGTACCCAAACCCTGCAGCCGCTGCGTCTTTACCACCGTCGGCACCGAAAGCGGCCGCAAGCATCCAGAGGGCGAGCCGTTAACCACCCTGCAGGGTTTCCGCAGCGCGCAGGACGGCAGCGGCGATATCGACTTTGGCCTTAATTTGATTGCGCGCGGCAGCGGCATCGTCCGCGCCGGGGATGAGGTACAGGTGCTGGCGCGCCATACGCCGCGCGCCTACGGGCCTGGCGCGGTAGTAGAGACGCTGAAGCCGCAGCCGCAAACGGCGGCGGCGGTCTCTGTTACCTGGCAGGGCGAGCGTTTTCAGGGCGATAACCAGCAGGTGCTGCTGGAGCAGTTAGAGCAGCAGGGTTTTAAAATCCCCTACTCCTGCCGGGCAGGCCTGTGCGGAAGTTGTAAAGTGACGCTGGTTGCGGGAGAGGTAAAAGCGCTGAAGAAGAGCGCCATTCGCGACGACGGCACGATTCTGAGCTGCAGCTGCATTCCCGCCGGCGATATTGAACTGGCGTAAGGATCAGACTGCGTAAGCGAAGCGCGGCGCGCTTTCCGCATGGTGCGGCAGCAGGCGATCGTTCATGATTTTGATGGCGTCGCCTAACACCATCTGCTTGCCCGCCAGCGTAAGCGCAGGCTGCGCCAGCAGGCAGAGCGTGGCGTTGCCGCCGCTTTCTACCGCCAGCAGCCGCGCCTGTTCGCCGTTTTCCGCCAGCGTCACCTCCACCATATCGCCCGCCTCCGGCTGCATCACGCAGGTCCAGGCGGTGAAATGCCAGCTTTTCGGCATCAGCGGCTTCAGAAAGCGGCTCGCCACCAGCGCGTTAAGCGTCAGCTCGGCGCGCTGATCAACGCTTAGCGAGCTCTGTCGGCAGCGTTCTTCGAAGGTGTAGTAGAGGGCGGCGTCGTCAACGCTGAATCCGGTCTGGGTGAAGGCGTCGGGGGTCAACATTTTGCGGGTATAGCGAGAGCGGAAAAGCATACCGTCAGCCAGGTCCAGCATCATCCGGTCATGGTCGGCGTCAAAATACCAGCGCCAGTTGTCATCAGGTTTGATTTTCATAATTTGCCTCGTCATTAACCGCCGCGTTTCTCTGCACAGACTCAGCGAAGCCCTGTTTGTGGGGAAAAAGCTGAAAATACGCACAACAGGAGAAAAATATAAACGAGCCGAAGTGAGAAATAAACCCCCCGGCGTCGTTTTATTAGAATTGTCTTAGAGATGGGTCACGATATCTTTTATTAATCCCGGCCCTTTATAAATAAAGCCGGAGTAAATCTGCACCAGCGCAGCGCCTGCAGCCATTTTTTCTCGCGCCGCGGTTAATGAATCGATGCCGCCAACGCCGATAATCGGCAGCGCGCCGTCCAGCTCCTGCGCCAGCCGTTTGATCACCGCCGTGCTGCGCGACTGCACTGGACGGCCGCTCAGGCCGCCTGATTCCGTGCTGTATTTCAGGCCGCTGACCAGCGAGCGGTCGAGCGTGGTATTGGTGGCGATTACGCCATCGATATTATGGCGCACCAGGCTGTCAGCAATTTGTATTAATTCTTCTTCAGAAAGATCGGGCGCAATTTTTACCGCGACCGGCACATATTTCAGATGCTGCTGCTCCAGCGCTTTCTGTTTAGCTTTAATCGACATCAGAAGATCGTCGAGCGCTTCGCCATATTGCAGCGTACGCAATCCCGGTGTATTTGGCGAGGAGATATTTATCGCGATATAGCCAGCATGCGCATAAACCTTCTCCATGCAGATGAGGTAATCCTCTTTGCCGTTTTCTACCGCCGTATCTTTATTTTTGCCGATATTAATCCCGAGAACACCTTTGAACCGCGCTTTTTTCACGTTCTCTACCAGGTGATCAACGCCGAGATTGTTAAAGCCCATGCGGTTGATAATACCCTCCGCCTCAACCAGTCGGAACATGCGCGGCTTATCGTTGCCTGCCTGAGCGCGCGGCGTAACGGTGCCGACTTCGACGAAGCCGAACCCCATCGCGCCGAAAGCGTCGATGCATTCCGCGTTTTTATCCAGTCCGGCCGCCAGCCCCAGCGCGTTGTCAAACCGTAAGCCCATGCAGGTCACCGGACGAGAAGGAAGACGCTGACGGATCAGCCCCTCCAGCGGCGTGCCGCTGATGAAACGCAGTTGCTGAAAAGTGAGTTCGTGAGCGCGCTCGGGGTCGAGCTTAAACAGCGCAGGTCGGACGATAGGATAAAGCATGCACTCTCCTGGAGGTCGGAAGCGATGAGTTGTCAGGGTGCACGGGAAAATGTGCGCCAGAATGGTAAAGGCCTCTGGCGCAAAAGTAAATTACTGACGGGACGAGATTATTGATCGCGATCAGCGCTTGCTGGCATAACGCGCCAGACGGCGACACGCCTGCAGCCCGCTGTAAATCGTCGGATAGTACCAGAGCAGTTTGAGACGTTTGCTTTCGCCCGTGACCTTGCGCACCAGCTGATCGATAGTGGTATGCCAGGAGGCGGGCACCGCAATATTGTTTTTGCGGATTTCGATCAGGCAGCCGTACATCACCGGCTGATAGTAGATATCCAGCAGCTTCTCTTCCGGCGGCATTCCCTGCTCGCGCAGGAAGCTTTCGCTGCTGCGGCGGGCGATATAGTAGTTCTCTACCCAGGAGAAGGTCGCCTTGCTCTGCGACAGCGAGGTCGGCATAAAGCGCTTGTTGTAGTAGCTTTTCCGCGTAAAGCCGATCTGCCGCGCCGACATATAGAGGGCGAACATATAGGGCGCGTCCTCATGGTTCTGGATCGGCAGGAACTGCACGCCGGTGCGCCTGATGAGGTCGCGCGAGAGAATGCTGCTCCAGAGTGTGCGATGCGCCGAGCGGTGCGGGATCATGCTGCGCAGCGTGTCGGCGCCGCCAGGCCAGACGCCGTCGACGTGGCGCTGATGGAACTGCTCATACTGGCGCTCGGCGACCGGCTTGTCGGTAAACATGCGCGCGCCGAAGCAGAACATCTCCATCTCGGGATGCTGCGCCAGCATACCGCGGAAGTCGGCGAAGAGATCTTTTGAGACAAAATCGTCGGCGTCCATAAAGTAGATAAAGTCGCCGGTGGCGATCTCCAGCCCTTTGGTGCGCGCCGCGCTGACGCCACCACGCTCGCCGCGCAGCAGCGTCAGCTGCGGATGACGGGCGGCCAGCGCCTCCAGCAGTGCGACGCTGTCATCGGTAGAGCCGTCGTCAATAACAATCACCTGCTCCGGCGGAGATGACTGACCCAGCAGCGAATCGATCGCTTCCGGCAGCCAGGGCGCGCAGTTCCAGTTCGGCACGATAACAGAGATCGTCGCTGCGCGGCTGTCAGGGTTCCGTGTGCTCATTCTCGCTCCTCAATAGTAAAATCTTTGGCTCGGGCAGGCAGCAGACGCTTAATCACCAGGCTGTGCAGCAGACAGCAGGCTGAGAGGTTAACCAGGCCGATCAGGCCCAGCCAGAGCAGGTTAAGCCAGCGGTTCTGATTCCACTCAATCGGCAGGAAGGTGCAGAGCCAGGCGATTAGCCCCGCCACCGCCCAGATCAGCAGTACATCGCGCGTCAGCCAGGTAAAGTGAATGCCCGGCGCGAAACGGCGGTGCACCAGCCATGCCCAGCCAGCCAGATAGAAGACATTCTGCCCCAGCCATAGCCAGCCGGTACCCTCCGCGCCATAGTGAATCGCAGCCCAGATGTTGAGCGGAACCAGAATCACGGCGAAGCAGGAGAAGCCCTTCAGATGCAGCTTGAGGTTACCGTTGACGTACTGCAGATGGTAAAGCAGGCCGCAAATCGCCTGCACGCCGCTGCCCAGCGCGTAGAGGCTGAGCACGAACGACATATCCGTCACCACCTGCATCTTCTGCGTCCAGGCCCAGAGCAGCGGCGTGGCGAACATCGCGATAGTAATGCTGAGCGGCGCCATAAAAATAGCTACCGCCTGAGTGGTGTAGCGATAAAGCGTCAGGGATTCGGCATCGCCCTCTTTGCGCGTTTTAATGCCGGTCATGCGCGGCACAATCGCCTGCATAATCGGGCTGCTGAGCAGGATAATACCGGTCGCCGCGGTGGCGACAACGGTAAAGGAGCCGTAGGCGCTCAGCGGCAGGGTTTTTGACAGCACCAGACGATCGATTTGCGAAATAAAGGTCCAGATAGCGCTGGCGAACGCTGCGCTCAGGGCAAAACGAATAAAGGGCTTTAATACCGTCTTTAAATTCTCGTGCTTCTGTTTACGCGCGGCGGCAGGCACCAGCTGATAGGATTTGGCAATCAGGCAGATCGCTTCCGCAATGGATACTGCCAGCTGCCAGATAAAGAAGCTCAGCACCGGATTGGAGAAGAGCTGAATGATCAGCACCGCGCCAAAGGTGCGCAGCGTGACGATGACCAGGTTGACGCCGTTGAGCCAGACCTGATGCTCAAAGCCGACAATCACGCTGCGATAGGGGCTGGTACGCCAGCGAATAGCCGCCGTAATCACCATGATCGCGACGGCGAGCGTCACGTCCGCCGAAGGCAGATGACGCGCGTCGAGCCAGTTATGGGCGATCCATGGCGTCGCCAGCCAGCCAATGACCACCAGAATGACCGTGGAGACAAGAAAGAATTTCGACAGCGCAGAGAAGAGCGCCGGGAACCAGATAAACTCCGCCTGATTAGCGCGATAGCGCGCCGCTTCGCGCATTAGCGTGGTCGACACACCGGCGTCGAGCAGCTGGAGCCAGGTTAACAGAATCGAGAAAAACCCCACCAGCCCGTAAGCTTCCATCCCGAGATGTTGAATATAGAGCGGCACGACCAGAATGCCTGACAGCGTCAGGTAAATCTGACCGACATAATTGGCGATCGCGTTGCGTTTAATTGACATAAGTATGATTGTATCTGGGCAGTTTTCTCGGAAGTCACAAGCGTGGCACACATCATCAGAGCTGCCTACCAGACATAGTCTTAAATTTATCTCTGGCGCTGCGCGCCAGATTTAATCTGACCTGCCGCGGGAGAAGTCAGAGGGTGAAATAATATTTATCCGCGGAAAATCGTCCGGTAAGCAGGCATTCCGCTGCGAGCAAAAAGTTAGGCGGCTTTTTTCAGCTCTTTTGTAACTTTATATTTTTGCAGCAGGATAAACATGCGCGGACGGTTAATAAGCAGCCACTCTTTCGCGTTGACCGGCTTAAATTTGCCGCCCATAAAGCGAATCGCATTAATGACATATTCCGGCACCGGCGTACCGTTATAGAGCGACAAATAAATCATCAGGCGGAAGGAGTGCATTAAATAGGCTTTCTCCAGCTGCGCCTTCAGCGGCGAATGATCTAAATTATGCTTGAGTATGCCGTAGGTCTGCATAAAGGCGTTATAACGCTGCAGAAAATAGTCATCGTTTTTACGGCTGTTGGTAAGCGAGCCGCTGCGTACGCGCTGACGATAGTAAACGTGCTGGCTGACCCACGCCTGCGTGGCGTGAACAAATACCGACAGCGTAAATTTATGATCTTCATGCACCCGGTCGACAAAACGCAGGTTGTGCTGCGTAATAAGGCTTCGTTTCACCGCATAGTTCCAGGCGGCGGAGGTATAGGAGCCGTTATTCAGCAGGCGCGACAGAACCTGCTGCGGCGACTGCAGGCCAAATTGCTCGTGACGCACTTTAGGACGGGTCTGATTTTCCCGGCCCTCTTCGAACATCTGCGAATTAAAGCAAAAGAGGTCGATCTCCGGATGCGCAGCGGTAACCTGCTGCAGCTCAGCAACGAAGCCTTGCGGCACGATATCGTCCGGGTCGCAGAAGAAGACAAACTCACCCTGCGCGGCGTCGATGCCGGTATCGCGCGCTTTACCCGCGCCGCCGTTGGGCGTGGTGATCACGCGAACCTGCGGCTGGTGGCCATATTTCTGCTCCACCAGCGCGAGAGTGCCGTCGGTCGAGCTGTCGTTAACAATGATAATTTCTGTCGGTGCGTCAACCTGACGCAACAAGGAGTCGACACATTCGACTATATATTTCTCCACGTTATACGTGGGAATAATGACTGACAGCAGCGTCTTTGCCATACATCTTTCTCTGATTCAATTAAAAGAAAAGGCACGAGCGTTACACAAATATTAAAGTTGTGTTAAAGCATGGCGCAGAAAAAATTAAACGAGACGTCAGCAGCGCGTCTCACATGGTGGGATAGTATAAGCAGAAGCTTTTTTCTATTAACAGGGCCAGCGTTTTATTCAGCGCCGTGCTCAGCGCGTAATCTATCACACCAGATAAAGTATCAGAGGCAAAGTGTGGCTTTTGCTTAACATCGTGTAACTTTTCTGGCTAAAGCGTCAGCGTTTTTAGCGGAAACAAAGGTCACAAAGCGTTTCAGTCTGACAGCTTTATTATCACTTAACGGAAATGACGTTTCCGCAGGAGGTGTTATCGGCATGGCGATATTCCGATAATAATACCTGGAACTCTACGACTGATGCGGCTTGACTGGCGCTCCCGCCTTTATAGCGCCGCAAAAGGGCTGCAGAAAACAGCCAGGCGCTGTATCAGACCCGATCATTTAGCCCGCGCCAGGTAATTTGCAGATACTTTTACTGCTATTTGTTAAGTCGGCATAAACAATGCCTCTGGATCTGCGCCAGCCTTTTAGGATTATTCGGAACGCACCCTGCCGCTTCCGGCATGGCTTTCATTAATAACGCTGCGCGTTTTGCGCTTTTCGCCTTTAGATTGCCGGATAAATCATTTAAGCCCTCTCCCCCGCTCTGTCAGGATGTGAACATCAGTTCTCAACGATAGCTAATCAATAACTTTCAGTTATAAGGAGTAACGATGCGAGTTATTACGCTAGCTGGCAGCCCGCGTTTTCCGTCACGATCCACTTCGCTGCTTACCCTGTGCCAGCGCGCGCTGGAAGCGCGCGGCGTTGAGGTCATCCCCTGGCATATCCAGAACTTTCAGCCAGACGATCTCATTAACGCGCGCTTTGATGCCCCAGCGCTGCTGGCGCTGCGCGAAGATTTGGTCGCCGCCGACGGCGTGATCGTCGCCACGCCGGTCTATAAGGCCTCTTTCTCCGGCGCGCTGAAAACGCTGCTCGATCTGCTGCCCGAACGCGCCCTGGAGCACAAAGTGGTGCTGCCGCTGGCCAGCGGCGGCAGCGTAGCCCATATGCTTGCGGTCGACTACGCCCTGAAGCCGGTACTCAACGCGCTAAAGGCGCAGGAGATCCTGCACGGCGTGTTTGCCGAAGATCACCAGATTACCCACTACGATCGCCAGCCCGAACTGCAGGCGGCGCTGGCGCGCCGGCTGAATGAGGCGGTCGAGGCGTTCTGGCTGGCGCTGACCCGCCATCACAACCCTCTGGCTCAGGCTGTTTAAAGGAAAAAAACGATATGAAGAGTATCACCGGCTGGCTATTTGCCGCCCTCGCGGTACTGAGTTTGCAAACACAGGCGGCGGACGCGCCCGCGCAGATTCGCATCGGCTATCAGAAAGGGTCCGTCAGCATGGTGCTGGCGAAATCGCACCGACTGCTGGAGCAGCGCTTCCCCGACACCAAAATTCAGTGGATCGAATTTCCCGCCGGTCCGCAGATGCTGGAGGCGCTAAACGTCGACAGTATCGACCTTGGCAGCACCGGTGATATACCGCCGCTGTTCGCTCAGGCGGCGGGCGCCGACCTGCTTTACGTCGGCTCAGAGCCGCCTAAGCCGCAGGCTGAAGTCATTCTGGTGGCGAAGAACAGCCCGCTGAAAAGCGTCGCCGATCTGAAAGGCAAGAAAGTCGCCTTTCAGAAAGGCTCCAGCTCGCACAATCTGCTGCTACGCGCCCTGCAGCGTGAAGGGCTCAGCTTTAAGGATATTCAGCCAGTCTATCTGACGCCCGCTGACGCGCGCGCCGCCTTCCAGCAGGGCGACGTGGACGCCTGGGCTATCTGGGATCCCTACTATTCCGCCGCGCTGCAGCAGGGCAACGTGCGCGTGCTGGCCGACGGCAGCCAGCTCAATCTCACCGGCTCTTTCTACCTGGCGACGCGCAAGTTCGCCGAGCATAACGGCGCCTTCGTTCAGCAGGTGCTCGATACCTTTAGCCAGGCGGATGCGCTGACGCTCAGCCAGCGCGATCGGAGCATTGATCTGCTCGCCGCCGCGATGGGCCTGCCGAAGCCGGTTATCGCCAGCTACCTCGACCACCGGCCGCCGACACGCATTTCGCCGGTCAGCGCGCAAACCGCCGCGGCGCAGCAGCACACCGCCGATCTCTTCTATTCCAGCCACCTGATGCCGGTCAAACTGACGATCGCCGATCGCATCTGGCATCCCAGCGCCCAACTTCAGTAAGGAGCGAATAATGCGCTTATCTGTATTCTGGTTTCTTCCGACGCACGGCGACGGACACTATCTCGGCACCTCGGAAGGGGCGCGGCCGGTCGACCATGGCTACCTGCAGCAGATCGCGCAGGCCGCGGACCGCCTGGGTTTCGGCGGCGTGCTTATCCCGACCGGCCGTTCGTGCGAAGACGCCTGGCTGGTGGCCGCCTCGCTGATCCCGGTCACGCAGCGCCTGCGTTTTTTGGTGGCGCTGCGCCCCGGCGTGATTTCGCCGACCCAGGCGGCGCGCCAGGCCGCCACGCTCGATCGCCTCTCTAACGGCCGCGCGCTGTTTAATCTGGTGACCGGCGGCGATCCCGAAGAGCTGGCGGGCGACGGCGTATTTCTCGATCACCATGAGCGCTATGTCGAGTCGGCGGAGTTTACCCGCGTCTGGCGCCGCGTGCTGGAGGGCGAAACGGTCGATTATGCGGGCAAATATGTCAAGGTGCGCGGCGCGCGCCTGCTGTTCGACCCGGTGCAGCAGCCGCGTCCGCCGCTCTGGTTCGGCGGCTCATCCGAACCGGCGCAGGATCTGGCCGCCGAGCAGGTCGACGTCTACCTTACCTGGGGCGAACCGCCGGCGCTGGTGAAAGAGAAGATTGAACAGGTGCGTGCCAAAGCGGCGGCGCTGGGACGCAAGGTGCGCTTCGGCATTCGTCTGCACGTCATCGTGCGCGAAACCAACGATGAGGCCTGGCGCGCCGCCGATCGTCTGATTGCCCATCTGGACGACGACACCATCGCGAAGGCGCAGGCTGCATTCGCCCGCACCGACTCGGTAGGCCAGCAGCGCATGGCGGCGCTGCACAGCGGACGCCGCGACCAGCTGGAAATCAGCCCGAACCTGTGGGCGGGCGTCGGTCTGGTGCGCGGCGGCGCCGGCACCGCGCTGGTCGGCGACGGTCCAACCGTCGCCGCACGCATGCAGGAGTACGCCGACCTCGGCATCGAGACCTTTATTCTTTCCGGCTATCCGCACCTGGAAGAGGCGTATCGCGTCGGCGAGCTGCTCTTCCCGCATCTTGACCTGGAGGTGCCGCCGATCCCGCAACCGCGCGACGTGCAGGCGTTCGGCGAAACCGTCGCCAACGATTTCCGTCCGCAAAAAGTGTCGCAGAGCTGAGGGAGAAATGATGGCGAAAACCACTAAACGCATTACCAACCAGCTGGTGCCCTGGATTTTTCCGGCGCTGCTGGTGGCGATCTGGCAACTGGCCTCCCAGACCGGTCTGCTGTCGACGCGCATTCTGCCGTCGCCGGAAAATATCGTTATTACTTTCTGGCATCTGGCCGCCAGCGGCGAGCTGTGGCAGCACCTCGCCATCAGCGGCTGGCGCGCGCTGATTGGCTTTAGCATCGGCGGCTCCATCGGGCTGATGCTGGGGCTGATCACCGGCACCTCGCGCCTTGGCGAGCGGCTGCTCGATACCTCGGTGCAGATGCTGCGCAACGTGCCGCATCTGGCGCTGATCCCGCTGGTGATCCTCTGGTTCGGCATCGACGAGGCGGCGAAGATTTTTCTGGTGGCGCTCGGCACCCTGTTTCCCATCTACCTCAATACCTACCACGGCATCCGCAATATCGACCGGGGTCTAATAGAGATGGCGCGCAGCTACGGCCTCTCGGGCTGGAGCCTGTTTATTCAGGTGATCCTGCCCGGCGCCCTGCCCTCGATTATGGTGGGCGTGCGTTTCGCGCTTGGCCTGATGTGGCTGACGCTGATCGTCGCCGAAACCATTTCCGCCAATTCGGGCATCGGCTACCTGGCGATGAACGCGCGTGAATTCCTGCAAACCGACGTGGTGGTGGTGGCGATTATTCTTTACGCCCTGCTCGGTAAACTGGCGGATGTCGCCGCCCTGCTGCTGGAGCGCATCTGGCTGCGCTGGCATCCAGCCTGGCAACTGAAGGAGGAGAACCTATGAGCACTTCACTTACGCCGGCCCGACTCAATGCCGGCACGCCGGTCGGCGTCAACGGCGTCAGCAAGCAGTACGGCAGCCGCACCATCCTGAATCATATCGATCTGCATATTCCCTCTGGCCAGTTTGTCGCGGTGGTAGGGCGTAGCGGCTGCGGCAAAAGTACGCTGCTGCGCCTGCTGGCGGGGCTGGAGCAGACCACTCAGGGCGAGCTGCTGGCGGGCAACGCCCCGCTGCACACCGCGCGCGACGATACCCGCCTGATGTTTCAGGACGCGCGTCTGCTGCCGTGGAAGCGGGTTATCGATAATGTCGGCCTTGGCCTGAAGGGTCGCGAGTGGCGCAGCGCGGCGCTCGAGGCGCTGGAGGCGGTCGGGCTGGCGGAGCGCGCCCATGAGTGGCCCGCTGCGCTCTCCGGCGGACAAAAGCAGCGCGTCGCGCTGGCGCGCGCGCTGATCCACCGTCCGGGTCTGCTGCTGCTCGACGAGCCGCTCGGCGCGCTTGACGCGCTGACGCGTATTGAAATGCAGGGGCTGATTGAGTCGTTATGGCAGCAGCACCATTTTACCGTGCTGCTGGTGACGCATGACGTCAGCGAAGCCGTTGCGATGGCGGATCGCGTGCTGCTGATCGAAGAGGGTCAGATTGGACTCGATTTGCTGGTGGATTTGCCGCGTCCGCGCCGTCGCGGGTCGGTCAGGCTGGCGGAGCTGGAGGCGGAAGTGCTGGATCGCGTGATGCGCCGCAGCGAAAGCGAGCAGCCGGCGCGCTACGCCCACCAGCGTTAAGGCAAGCGGCACCATAGCATAATACGCGGATGACAGGGTCCGAAGAGCAAAGCGTCCCGCGACAGGGATGTCGCGGGTCGAGCGCGCATGGATGCCTTGAGCGACTTTGCGATCGGACCCTGTCATCCGCGTCAGCACCGTAGGCTAACAAAAAGGCGGGGTTTACCCGCCTTTGCCGTTTAAGCGTTTAGCGCGCGGGTAATCTTCTCATAAAGATCGCCCGAGAGCTTATCCAGCCCCTGCAGCGTTTCCAGCGCCTGACGCATCAGCGCCTGACGGTCGGCGTCGTAGCGCTTCAGGCGGATCAGCGGCTCGATCATACGCGCCGCCACCTGCGGGTTGCGGGTATTGAGATCGGTTAGCATCTCCACCAGGAACTGATAGCCGCTGCCGTCTTTGGCGTGGAACGCCGCCGGGTTGCCGGAGACGAACGCGCCGATCAGCGCGCGGATGCGGTTAGGGTTGCTCATGGAGAAAGAGCGATGCTGCAGCAGTTCGCGCACCTTCTGCAGGACGTCCGGCGACGGGCTGGTGGCCTGCAGCATGAGCCATTTATCCATCACCAGGCCATCCCGATGCCAGCGCTCGTCGTAGTGCGCCAGCAGCGCGCCGCGGCACGGCAGCTGCGCCGCCACCGATGCCGCCAGCGCCGCCAGCGCGTCCGTCATATTGTTCGCCTGCTGATACTGCGTCTGCACCAGCCGATCCGCCAGCGCGGTTTCACCGAACGCCAGGTAGTACAGGCAGACATTTTTCAGCGCGCGCTGCCCCATCGCATCATGCTCGATGCGGTACTCGCCCTGCTGGTTCGCGTTGTAGACGGCATAAAACTCATCCGCCAGCTCGGTGGCCAGCGTGCGCACCAGCGCCTCGCGCACCACTGTAATCGCCTGCGGATCGATCACCTCGAACAGCTCGGCAATCTCGTTCTCGCCCGGCAGCGTCAAAATCTGCGCGGTCAGCGCCGGATCGCGCCCTTCGTCCAGCAGCACCGCGCGGAACGCGTCGGCAACGTGCAGCGGCAGCGACAGCGGCTGGCCCTGCTGATGGCGCGCCACGTTAAGGCGGATATAGGTGGCCAGCAGGCTCTGCGCCGCATCCCAGCGGGCAAAGTCGTTGCGCGCATGGCGCATCAGGAAGGTGAGCTGGGCATCGCTCCATTTATAGTCGAGCTTCACCGGCGCGGAGAATTCGCGCAGCAGCGACGGCACCGGCTGGAAGTAGACGTTATCGAAGATAAAGGTCTGGAACTCCTCGGTCACGTTCAGCACGTGATGCACCGGATGACCGTTATGCTGCAGCGGGATCACCTTACCTTCGCCGTCATAAAGTTCGATATCGAGCGGAATATGCAGCGGCAGCTTCTCTTTCTGATCGGCGGTCGGCGGCGTGTGCTGCGTGACGTGCAGGGTATACTGCTCCAGCTCGGGGTTGTAGTCGTCGCGTACCGACAGCACCGGCGTGCCGCTCTGGCTGTACCAGCGGCGGAACTGCGACAGATCGACATTCGAGGCATCTTCCATCGCCTGCACGAAGTCGTCGCAGGTCGCCGCGCTGCCGTCGTGGCGCTCGAAGTAGAGCTGCATCCCTTTCTGGAAATTCTCTTCGCCGAGCAGCGTGTGCATCATGCGGATCACTTCCGATCCCTTTTCGTAAACGGTCAGGGTGTAGAAGTTATTCATCTCCATCACCTGATCCGGGCGGATCGGGTGCGCCATCGGGCTGGCGTCCTCGGCGAACTGCGCGCCGCGCATCACGCGCACGTTATCAATGCGGTTGACCGCGCGCGAGCCGAGATCGGAGCTGAACTCCTGATCGCGGAATACCGTCAGCCCCTCTTTCAGGCTGAGCTGGAACCAGTCGCGGCAGGTGACGCGGTTGCCGGTCCAGTTGTGAAAATATTCGTGGCCAATCACCGCTTCGATGCCGAGATAATCTTTGTCGGTCGCGGTTTCCGCCTTCGCCAGCACATATTTGGAGTTAAAGACGTTCAGGCCTTTGTTCTCCATCGCGCCCATATTGAAGAAGTCGACGGCAACAATCATAAAGATGTCGAGGTCATACTCGAGGCCGAAGCGCTCCTCATCCCACTTCATGCTGTTTTTCAGCGAGGTCATCGCCCAGTCGGCGCGATCCAGATTGCCGCGATCGACGAAGATCTCCAGCGCCACGTCGCGGCCGGAGCGGGTCGTAAAGCTGTCGCGCAGCACGTCGAAATCGCCCGCCACCAGCGCAAAGAGATAGCAGGGTTTCGGGAAGGGATCCTGCCATTTCACCCAGTGCTTGCCCTGCTCCGCTTTGCCGCCGTCGATGCGGTTGCCGTTGGAGAGCAGATAGGGGTAGCGCGCCTCGTCGGCGACGATGGTAGTGGTAAAGCGCGCCAGCACGTCCGGGCGATCCAGATACCAGGTGATGTGGCGGAAGCCTTCGGCCTCGCACTGGGTGCAGAGCGCTTCGCCAGACTGATAGAGCCCTTCCAGCGCGGTATTTTTATCGGGATGAATATCGTTGACGATCTTGAGCTGGAACTGCTCCGGCAGCTGGCTCAGCACCAGCGCGCCCTCTTCCTGACGGTAGGCGCTCCACGGCGCGCCATCCACTTCAATGGCGATCAGGGTTAACGCTTCGCCATCGAGACGCAGCTCAGCCTGCGCATCGCCGAGACGTTTGACCTGGCTGACGGCGGTGACGCGCGTCGTCGCGGCGTCGAGCGCGAAGGTCAGGTCGATATCGGTAATGGTGTAATCCGGCGCACGATAGTCGTGGCGATATTTAATGTGGTGCTGTTGCGTCATATTCCGTCTCGCATTGTTATAGGTTTACCGCCAAAGTCTAAGCGCGTTGCCTTTAGCTTGCCATGCACAATGCGCATCGCGGCATAAATAGCTACAATTCATTAACAACGGCACGTTTTACCCTCGACCTGCGGGCTTGAAATATGCTGTGATCGGTCGCAGTTACTGATTTATACTCCTGCGTCTTTATGACTCTCACACACCGGGCTCTGCGCCGCCGAACAGGATGCTGAAACGCACCATGACAGGACATGCTTCCCCGATACTGACTTCCCTGCTGGATACTGACGCCTACAAGCTTCATATGCAGCAAGCCGTTTTCCACCGTTATCATGATGTCACGGTGGCGGCTGAGTTTCGTTGCCGCGGCGACGATCTGCTCGGTCTCTATGCGAACGAGATTCGCGAGGCCATTCACGCCATGCAGACGCTAGCGCTGACCGATGACGAACATACGTATCTTTCCAGCCTGCCCTTCTTCCACGCCGACTACCTAAACTGGCTGCGCGATTTTCGTTATAACCCCGACCAGGTGCAGGTAAGCAACCGCAACGGCCATCTCGCTATTCGCATCACCGGCCCCTGGCGCGAAGTAATTTTATGGGAGGTGCCGCTGCTGGCGCTGATCAGCGAAGTGGTGCATCGCCACCGCTCGCCGCTGGTGAGCGCGCAGCAGGCGGTCGACCATTTGCAGCAGAAGCTGAGCGCCTTCCGCCGCGACGTCGCCGACATCGATATGTCGCGCTTTCGCCTGATGGATTTCGGCACCCGCCGCCGCTTCTCGCAGGAAGTGCAGCAGGCCATCGTCGCCAGCCTGAAGCAGGACTTCCCCTGGCTGATCGGCACCAGCAACTACGATCTGGCGCGCCGCCTGGCGCTGACGCCGGTCGGCACCCAGGCGCACGAATGGTTTCAGGCTTTTCAGCAGATTAGCCCGGTGCTGGCCAACAGCCAGCGCGCGGCGCTGCAGGCGTGGCTCGACGAGTATGACGGAGAGCTGGGCATTGCGCTCACCGACTGCATCGCGATGGACGCCTTCCTGCGCGACTTCGGCGTTAACTTCGCCAGCCGCTATCAGGGACTGCGCCACGATTCAGGCGATCCTGTCGAATGGGGCGAAAAGGCGCTGGCTCACTACGAGAAGCTGGGCATCGATCCGCACAGCAAAACCCTGGTCTTTTCCGACAACCTCGACCTCGATAAGGCACTGGCGCTCTATCGTCACTTTGGCCAGCGCACCAACGTCGTCTTTGGCATCGGCACCCGCCTGACCTGCGATATTCCCGGCGTCCGGCCGCTCAATATCGTGATTAAACTGGTGGAGTGCAACGGCAAGCCAGTAGCGAAGCTCTCCGACAGTCCGGGCAAAACTATCTGTCAGGATCAGGCCTTCGTCCGCGCCCTGCGCAAAGCTTTCGATCTGCCACTGGTGAAAAAAGCCAGCTAATCCTCGCGTTATCGGGGCGTTGATGCGCCCTGCTTCTGCTGTAATAAATCTGCCGTCCCGCCGGATTTTGCTTGTTTCCTTGCGACTCGCAAGTAACATAGCAACACCCCGGTATGGGGAGATTGTTTAAACTCACTTCTTCTATATAGAGAGATATTTATGAGCGTAGTGCCTGTAGCGGACGTACTGCACGGTCGCGTCGCGGTTGACAGTGAAGTCACCGTACGTGGTTGGGTGCGTACCCGAAGAGATTCAAAAGCCGGTCTTTCCTTCGTCGCCGTTTATGACGGTTCCTGCTTTAATCCCGTTCAGGCCGTTGTGAATAATTCTCTGAATAATTATCAGGACGAGGTTCTGCACCTGACCACCGGCTGCTCGGTGATCGTGACCGGCACCGTGGTGGCCTCGCCGGGCCAGGGCCAGGCGTTTGAGATCCAGGCGACCCGCGTGGAAGTGACCGGCTGGGTGGACGATCCCGACACCTATCCGATGGCGGCGAAGCGTCACAGCATCGAATACCTGCGCGAAGTGGCGCACCTGCGTCCGCGCACCAACCTGATCGGCGCCGTGGCGCGCGTGCGCCATACCCTGGCGCAGGCGCTGCATCGCTTCTTCCACGAGAACGGCTACTTCTGGGTATCGACCCCGCTGATCACCGCCTCTGACACCGAAGGCGCGGGTGAGATGTTCCGCGTCTCGACGCTGGATCTGGAAAACCTGCCGCGCACGCCGCAGGGTGCCGTCGACTTTAACGAAGATTTCTTCGGCAAAGAGGCCTTCCTGACCGTTTCCGGCCAGCTGAACGGTGAAACCTACGCCTGTGCCCTGTCGAAAATCTATACCTTCGGCCCAACCTTCCGTGCGGAAAACTCCAACACCAGCCGCCATCTGGCAGAGTTCTGGATGCTGGAGCCGGAAATCGCCTTCGCCACGCTGGATGACGCCGCCGCGCTCGCGGAAGCGATGCTGAAATATGTATTTAAAGCGGTGCTGGATGAACGCGCCGACGATATGGCGTTCTTTGCCGAACGCGTAGATAAAGAGGCGGTCGATCGTCTGCAGCGCTTTATCTCCACCGACTTCGCGCAGGTTGACTACACCGACGCTATTACCATTCTGGAAAAGTGCGGACAGCGCTTTGAAAACCCGGTTTCCTGGGGCATCGATCTCTCTTCAGAGCACGAGCGCTATCTGGCCGAGCAGCACTTTAAAGCACCGGTGGTGGTGAAAAACTATCCGAAAGAGATCAAGGCGTTCTATATGCGCCTTAATGAAGATAATAAAACCGTGGCGGCGATGGATGTGCTGGCGCCGGGCATCGGCGAAATCATCGGCGGTTCGCAGCGTGAAGAGCGTCTCGACGTGCTGGACGCGCGTATGGAAGAGATGGGCCTGAACAAAGAAGATTACTGGTGGTATCGCGATCTGCGTCGCTACGGCACCGTGCCCCATTCAGGTTTCGGTTTAGGCTTTGAACGTTTAATCGCCTATGTCACCGGCGTACAAAATGTAAGGGACGTTATCCCTTTCCCACGCACCCCGCGCAATGCAAATTTCTAAAATCATCTATTAATTATAAGAAATTCATATATATAAAGAGGTCGGCACTGCCGGCCTTTTTTTATTTTTGTAAATTTTGAGTTCTCTCACAAAGTTCCCCGAAATTTACATTTCGTAATACAAATTTTCTTTTGGAAACCAGATTACGAGTTTAGTAGCATTTTCAGGGTGGCATATCCTGCTTCGGGATGGAAAGATGCGTGCAGACACAGGAAGACACCAAACTTCTCTCAGGGTTCCGTAACGGTTTCTTGACGGCAGTGGCAGGTGTCCGAATAAACTCCAATGAGGGTAATAAATAATGATGAAGCGCAACATTCTTGCAGTGGTTATCCCTGCTCTGTTAGCTGCCGGCGCAGCAAACGCAGCAGAAATTTATAATAAAGACGGCAACAAGCTGGACCTGTATGGCAAGGCTGTTGGTCTGCACTATTTTTCTGATAACGATGCTGCTAACGGCGACGGCAACAATGGCGACAAATCTTATGTTCGCTTCGGCTTCAAGGGTGAAACTCAGATCAATGACCAGCTGACCGGTTACGGCCAGTGGGAATACAACGTTCAGGCCAACAACTCTGAAGGTTCTGACGCACAGAATGGCAACAAAACCCGTCTGGGCTTTGCCGGTCTGAAATTTGGCGACGCAGGTTCAATCGACTACGGTCGTAACTATGGCGTTGTGTACGACGCAATCGGCTGGACCGATATGCTGCCAGAATTCGGCGGCGACTCTGGTTACTCAGACAACTTCATGAACGGCCGTAGCACTGGCCTGCTGACCTACCGCAACAAAAACTTCTTCGGCCTGGTTGATGGCTGGGACTTTGCGGTACAGTATCAGGGTAAAAACGAGCGTACCGACGTTCGTCGTGCTAACGGTGATGGCTGGGGCGCATCAACGTCTTACACTTCACCAATTGGCGTAGGCATTGTTGGCGCATACAGCAGCAGCGATCGTACTGATAGCCAGGCGGCGGGTACTACCGACGTGAACGGTACCGTATATGGCCAGGGCAAACGCGCTGAAAACTGGGCAACTGCTCTGAAATATGATGCTAACAACGTTTACCTGGCAGCAATGTATGGTGAGACTCGCAACTCCACGCCAATCTCTGTAACTACCAGCTTCAACAGCGCGGGTGTTGCTCAGTCAGGCCCAGCGTTCGCCAACAAAGCGCAGAACATCGAGCTGGTTGCACAGTATCAGTTCGACTTCGGTCTGCGTCCGTCTATCGCCTACGTACAGTCTAAAGGCAAAGACATCGAAGGCGTGGGCGATACTGACCTGGTTAAATACATCGACGTGGGCGCAACCTACTACTTCAACAAAAACATGTCGACCTATGTTGACTATCAGATCAACCAGCTGGATGACAACAACCGCCTGGGTCTGAACACCGACGACACCGTAGCAGTAGGCCTGGTTTACCAGTTCTAAGTTACCTGTCGCAGAAAAAACGGAGCTTCGGCTCCGTTTTTTTATGCCTGCTATTCGCCGCACAGCGGCGCTCTTCTTATCTTTTTCCTGCGCCTGCGTACTCTCCGACGCCCGGCGACGATTTTTTGCGTAAACGGTTGGCAATGCGCAGCGCTGACGTTAACCTGAAGGCTCATTTCGTTAAAGTTCACGCTACTGGACACGACTCATGTTTGAATCTATCTCTGCGGCACCCGCCGATCCTATTCTTGGGCTGGCCGATCTGTTTCGCGCTGACGACCGCCCGCACAAAATCAACCTTGGCATCGGCGTTTATAAAGACGAAACCGGCAATACGCCGGTGCTCACCAGCGTAAAAAAAGCCGAGCAGTATCTGCTGGAAAACGAAACCACCAAAAACTACCTCAGCATTGATGGCCTGGCTGATTTTGCGCGCTGCACCCAGGAGCTGCTGTTTGGCGCAGAGAACCCGCTCATCGCCGCTGGCCGCGCGCGCACCGCGCAGACCCCCGGCGGCACCGGCGCGCTGCGCGTCGCGGCAGATTTTCTCGCCACGCAGACAGCCGTCAAGCGCGTCTGGGTTAGTAACCCCAGCTGGCCGAACCATAAAAACGTCTTTAACGCGGCGGGCCTCGAGGTGTGCGAATACGCCTGGTACGATGCGGAAAATCATCAGCTCGACTTCGACGGCATGCTGGCCGCGCTGCAGGAGGCCAAAGCAGGCGACGTGGTGCTGTTCCACGGCTGCTGCCATAATCCGACCGGCATCGATCCGACGGCGGAACAGTGGAGCCAGCTGGCGCAGCTGTCTCAGGCAAAAGGATGGCTGCCGCTGTTTGACTTCGCCTATCAGGGCTTTGCGCGCGGCCTGAATGAAGATGCGGAAGGACTGCGTATTTTCGCCGCCTCGCATCAGGAGCTGATTGTCGCCAGCTCATACTCCAAAAACTTCGGCTTATACAATGAGCGCGTCGGCGCCATTACCCTGGTGGCGACCGATGCAGCGACGGCTGATACCGCCTTCAGCCAGATGAAGTACACCATTCGCGCCAACTACTCTAACCCACCCGCGCATGGCGCTGCCGTGGTGGCGACTATCCTGAGCAATCAGGCGCTGCGCACTATCTGGGAGCAGGAGCTGACCGATATGCGCCAGCGTATTCAGCGCATGCGTCAGCTGTTTGTGAACACCCTGGCGGAGAAAGGTGCCACGCGCGACTTCAGCTTTATTATTCAGCAGAACGGCATGTTCTCTTTTAGCGGCCTGACCAAAGACCAGGTTATTCGCCTGCGTGACGAGTTTGCCGTCTATGCGGTAAATTCAGGTCGGGTTAACGTTGCAGGCATGACGCCGGATAATATGTCGGCGCTGTGCGAGGCGATTGTTGCCGTGCTCTGAGCCAAAACCGCATTCTGCGGCTGCGCGGCAAGCTTCGCTGATGCGCGCGCGACTTGCGCGCATCAGCAAACAGAATGGGCCACTACGGCCCATTTTTTATTGCAGAAAGGGGTTGCTGATACGTTCGCGTCCCAGCGTCGAGATGGCGCCGTGGCCGGGCAAGAAAGTGATATCGTCGCCCAGCGGCAGCAGCTTCTCTTTAATTGAGGCGATCAAATCCTGATGGCTGCCCTGCGGGAAGTCGGTTCGTCCGACGCCGCCGTGGAAAATTACATCGCCGGAAATCAGCAGTCGCCCTGCGCGATCGAAAAAGACGATATGGCCTGGCGTATGGCCGGGCGTGTGCAGGATCGTCAGCTCGACGTTGCCGACCTGTACGCTGTCGCCCTCCTCCAGCCAGCGATCCGGCGTAAAGGGCGCACACTCCGCCAGACCAAACATCCGACTCTGCGTCGGCAGCGCTTCCAGCCAGAAAGCGTCCAGACGGTGCGGACCGACGATCGGTGCCTGATAGTGCGCCGCCAGCTCCGCCGCTGCGCCAACGTGATCCAGGTGGCCGTGCGTCAGTAAAATCTGGCGAGGGGTAAGATTGAGCTGCTGGAGCGTTTCAATAATGGTCGCCGCATCGCCGCCCGGATCGACCAGGGCGGCGTCGCGCGTCGCCTCACACCAGATAACCGAACAGTTCTGCGCAAAGGCGGTAACAGGAATAATGTGGTAGTTCATAACGCTCCATGACCGGCGCACGCAGCGTTGCCGGCGTCATTACCAGTGCCGTACCGGCCCGGTATCAATATGAACGAAGTTGCTGCGAGGATAATATCCTACACCACCGGCACGCATTGTTAAGGCCGCTTTGCGAATGTTATTCAGCGCGATGCCTTCGATATGAAAATCCATCGCCTGGCCTTTGGTGTGGTAGCTATGCTTCGCCACGCCCGGACCGCTTTCGCGTAGCATGTTATTCGTCGCCAGCGAGCGATAGCCGGAAATCAGCTGAATCGGCTTGCGGGTTTCGAGCAGCGCCTGCAGGCGATAGATCTGATCGAAGAGATGGGGATCGATGCTTTTGGTCAGATTGGCGCGATAGTCGCGGAAAAAGTGGTTAAGACGAGCCAGCTCGCTCTTATCGTAACTTTTCCCATTAAAAAACTCAGTTTTAAGGGTTTCACCGGTGTGAAGATTGCTCAGCGTCAGCACGCGAGGGCGCGACGTTGAAAGCGAGGCCATGGCTGCGTTAGGCAGCAGCGCCATGCCGGCCGCAGCCGTTCCGCCAAGAAGCAATTTGCGACGTGTTAAGTTAAAACTGGACATGAAAAACGGTTACCTGAGATTGAAGCCATCGAAATGTGCAAAAACCGCACAAGGCCGCACCATAACCGGCCATTTGGGCCACGTCAACCCGCCGTAAAGAGGTTTGCGCGGCGATCCCGGACGGGATCGCCATTCTGGAATCCTTATCGCAGCGGCGGCGAAAAGGAACAGAGTTGGAAAATCAAGGATTAGAGCAGCAGCTGTCCAGCGCGCGCCAGCGCCTGACTGCCGGAACGGGCAGGATTATCATAATTGTAAATATCTGTGCGGAACTGCGGTTTGCCGTCATCAGCAACCCAGGCGGTCAGATAGTACAAATTCACCGGAATACGGTGTCGAATCGGCACGTAGCGCGTATCGCCCTGTTTTAACTGGTCAGAAATACGCGAATCATTCCAGCCGGCATCCTGCAGCAGCACGCCTGCCAGCTCTGACGCTTTATTGACGCGCACGCAGCCTGAGCTCAGCGCGCGGATATCGCGCTGAAACAGGGCGTGATTGGGCGTGTCATGTAGATAGATAGCGTCCGAACTCGGCATGTTGAACTTATAGCGGCCCAGCGAATTGGTGTTGCCCGGTGCCTGACGCAGGCGATAGGGGAACGACGAAGCGGAGACCATGCTCCAGTCAATCATGCTGGGATCGATCACCTCTGCGTCCGCGCTCCAGCCGGAAAGCAGCGTATAGCCGTGCTTGTAGAGATAGGTCGGATCCTGCTTCACCTTGGGAATAATATCCTGACGCACCAGCGTTGTTGGCACGTTCCACGGTGGATTGAGCACCACGTTATTCAGCGCGCTACGCATCAGCGGCGTTTTGCGATCGGGGCGGCCAACAATCACGCGCGACGACAGGATCTTGTTGCCGTTGTTGTAGTAGGTCAGCGAAAAGTTAGGGATATTAACCATGATGCCGTTGTGCATATCGTCCGGCAGCAGGCGTAAACGCTGAATATTCAGCGCCAGCAGCGCGGCACGCATCTGCGGCGTGACGTTGAGCCATTCGCGGGTGCGTGGACCGACCGCGCCGTCGCCGCCTAATCCCTGCCACTGCTGGAAGCGTTTAACGCCCTCCACCAGCGCGGCGTCATAGACGTTGTCGCTGACCGCGTCGGCGGCGCCGTTCTGCACGTTCCCCGCCTGCTGCGGCGTCTGCGCGGCGAGATCGCTAACGCTGGCCGCTGACGGGCTAACCGCCGCGGGCTGACCGCTCTGGCTCGCCGGAACCGGCGCGGTCGGCACTGCGTCGTCAGCAGGGCCCGGCGCGACAGGCTGCGCGGAAAGCATGCCGGTGCGCTGTAAAATTTCGCGCAGCGCTGGAACGTCATCGCTCACCTGACCCGGACGCAGCGTTTCACGGTTTTTCAGCTGCGGCCAGGGACGCGAATCGGTGAGCATCTGCTTCAGCGCGGCGTGCATGGGCGCATATTGCGGGTGCTGCGGCACCAGCGAGGCGACAAAGGCAGCGGAGCCTCCCGCCAGCACAGCGTTTTGCCACTGATTCACGACCGATACCGACGGCTGCGCCAGCTTGTAAGGCACGTTGCTGTAGAGCCAGTTTTCGCCCTGGGTCGGCACGCTGGAGACGAACTGCAGATAGCCCAGCATCGCGTCGCTAAGCACCACGTCGCGCGCGAAGCCGCTAATGCCGGGATCGGTGAGCCGATCGACCCAGCGCGTAAACTGCGGCTGCACGCCCGACAGGGCGACCTCTGCCAGCTGCTGCTGGAACTGCTGCACCGCCGCGCGATCCTGCCACATCGGCTGCATATTGTGCGCCGCATAGAGCGTCGCCAGCGAGGCTAAATAGAACGGCGGCTCTTTACCGGCGAATGCCTGACGCAGGCGCTGTTGGCTGTCACTGACTGAAATGGCGGTGTGCGTAGTACCGGGCAAAGCTGCAATAACGGCCGCATGCGTCAGATGCAGCGGCGTTAAGGCCAGCGCAAGCGCCAGCAGTGAAAAAACATAATTGTTGGTTTTATTGGTCAGCAACATCCCTGCCCCCTCATTTGTTTACCACGCAGCGTTTCCTGGATACGCTGCAACTGGGCTGCTACTCATGACCTGAGTATACAAATAAAAAACGGCATTTGCCTCACAGGACAAATGCCGTTTACAGATTACTCAATGCGGTAATTATTGACCAGATTAAACCTGCGAGTTTTCCGCTTCCACCCCGGCCGACGCTTCGCTTTCGCGGCGCGGCGCTGGCGCGTCGGCAGAGAAGCCGCGCAGTCCGACGACGTGCACATGTTCCGTATTATTGAACACCTTACGGACCAGCTTATATGTCGTGCCTTTTTCCGGGCTGATGTTTTCCGGCGCCGCGATCACCAGCTGCATCTCCAGACGCTCGCAGAGTTCAAACAGCGTGGCGATAGAGCGCGCATCCAGACGTGCCGCTTCATCGAGGAACAGCAGGCGGCAAGGAGAGATATCTTTGCCGCGCAGACGGCGCGACTCCTCTTCCCAGCTCTGCACCACCATCACCAGGATCGACATGCCGGTGCCAATCGCCTCGCCGGTCGACAGCGCCCCACTCTCGGCGCGCAGCCAGCCGTCGGAGCCGCGGTTGACCTCGACTTCCATCTCAAGGTAGTTGCGGTAGTCGAGCAGCTCTTCGCCGATGGTCTGCGGCGTGCGCTGACCCATATCGATGTGCGGATTGAGGCGCTGATAGAGCTTCGCCAGCGCTTCGGAGAAGGTGAGACGGCTGCTGTTGAAGAGATCCTGATGCTGCTCATGCTCTTCCGACAGCGTATCAAGCAGCGTGGCGTGAGCTTCGCGCACGTTGACGTTAAGGCGCACGCTGCGCACCTGGCCGAAGCTCACCATCTGCAGTCCCTGGTTGAGCTGGCGGATACGGTTCTGCTCGCGCTGTATGGTTTTACGGATAATATTCGACACGCTGCGCGAACTGATCGCCAGCGTCTGCTCGCGCGCCGTCAGCTCTTCGGTCAATCGGTTCAGTTCGATCTCCATCTGCTCGATCGCCTCGACCGGATCGTCGGTGCGGATAATATCCTGACGGATACGCTCGCGCAGATGCTGATAGACAGCGATAAAGAACTGGATTTTGCGCTCTGGACGCTTCGGATCTTCCGACAGTCGCAGCACGTCGCGCAGATGCTCGTTATCCGCTACCGCCAGGCGCAGCGCGCCCAGCGCCTTATCCGACATCGAACGCAGCTCGCCGCCGCTCAGGTAGGCCAGCTCACGACGGTGCAGACGACGCTCGACGCCGTTCTCTTTTACCAGCCGCAGCACGCTGCACCAGCCCGCTTTGGCGCTCACCACCTGCTCGCGAATACGGTGATAGTCGCGCTCCAGCACCCGCAGCCGTTTCTGCAGGTTCTCCATTTCCGCTTCACAGAAGGTGAGCTGTTTTTCCAGCTGATTACGACGGGCGCGGTTGTGGCTCAGCGCGGCGTAGAGCTCGTCGCGGCGAATGCGCGCGCGCTCTTCCGCGCTGGCGTCGGCGCGCACGCCCGTCTCCTGCATCTCCTGCAGCAGCTCTTTCAGCATGTCGCGTTTGGTGTCATGCGAGCTCTTCAGGGAGGCGAGCACCTGACTGTACTGCGCCATCTGCGTCCGCTGCTCGCGCAGGCGTTCGCGCGCGCGGCTGCGCTCGCCTTCCGCCTGCTCCAGCTGGCGACGCAGCTTATCGCTGAGATCGTTGTTGCCGTTCAGCATGCCGGCGGAGTCGCCGTAGCTGAAGTGAGCGCGGCGCTGCACCACTTCCGTCAGAGCGAACGCCTGCTGACGCGCGACGCGCTGCTGCTGCTGCGCCTGCTGATAGTCCGCCTGCAGCTGTTCATGCTGCTCGGGATCGCTCTGCAACACGCCGATCAGCGACTCGAGCTTTGTCAGCTTCGCGCCGTGCTGATGCAGGAAGCGCGCCGCCTCCTGCGCCTCTTCGACCTGCTCGCGGATTTCATCGCAGCGATCGGCCAGCGTATCATCCAGCAGAAGATTAACGCGCGGCAGCAGGCGGTTTAGCTGCGCTACCCCCTCTTTCGCCAGCTCGTACTGCTGGCGCTGCTGCTGATTGTCGCTTTCGTGCTGCGCCAGCGCGCGCTCCAGCTCGGTGCGACGGGCGTTGAACTGGCGGATCTGCGCTTCGGGATCTTCCTCGAAGGCGACCGCCAGATGCGTGCCGATAAAGCGGCTGAACGACTGATGCAGCCGCTGCGTTTTCTGCACGTCGAACGAGAGCGTGGCGTAGCGTTCCGCCAGGCGATCGCGCTCAATGTGCAGCTGCTCCAGCTGACTCTCACGCGCGGCGCGGCCAAACAGCGGCACTTTTGGAAAGCGAGAGTAGCGCCACTGACGCTCCGCCACCTTTACCACCACCGCGTTCTGCAGCTCTTCCACGGCGAAGACGCTGTCGTCGAACGACTGCGGATCGCCCTCAATCAGATAGAGATCTTCCGGGCACTCTTCCAGGCCATCGAGCTGCTCGCGCACCAGCGTCAGGTCCGGCACCACGATAGCGTGGCGCGACGGGCCGTAGAGCGCCGAGAAGTAAGGCGCATCCTCCAGCGTGACGTCGTCGTAGATTTCAGAGAGCAGCACGCCGCCGAAGCGTTCCGCCAGCTGCGTCAGGCGCGCATCTTCTGCGCCACCAGGCTGGCTGAGGCGTTCGATTTTACGCTCCACGCTGCGCTTGCGCGCGGCGACCTCGTCGCGCTCCACCGTAGTTTCGCGCTCGCGTTCCAGCAGCTGCTGCATGTATTCGGTGATCTGCTGGCTGTTTTCCAGCGCCTCGCCGGTCTGCTCGCTGAGCTGCGTCAGGATCTCCTGCGCCGCCAGCCAGAGCGGCGCGCGTGAGGTCAGGGTCGCGATGCGCTCGCGCAGCGACTCCAGCTCCTGGCGCATCACCATGCGGCGTTCGCCGGCATCGGAGACGCTGGCGTTGAGCTGCTCGATCTGCGCTTCCAGCTCGCTATGCAGCCCGTCCAGCGCGTCGGCGTCATAGTGCGCGCCCTGCCGTTTGCAGAACTCTGCCAACAGGCGTTCCGCCTCATGCTGCTCGCGCAGACGCTGCTCCATCTCATTCAGGCGCAGGCGCAGCGAGGAGAGCTGCTCGGCGTAGTGACGCTGATTCGCAGCGTCGCGCAGCAGCTCGCGGCCGGTTTGCCAGGCCTCCTGGCGCGGCACCTCGCCAGCGATGCTGGTCACCAGCGCCAGCGCCTGCTCAAACTGGCTGTGCGCCGCTTCCGCCACGCTCAGCTTCTGTTCCAGACGCAGCAGGGTATCTGTCGCTTCCTCTTCGGTCGCCTGGAAGCGCGCCTGCCACTCATCGGCGTTGTCGATGGTGAGATCGGGCAGCTGGCACAGCGTCTTCGCGCGCTCCAGCGCCTGCAGCGCCTGCTGATACTGAATCGCTCGGGTCTGCTGAACATCGAGCGCCTGCTGGAAATCGGCTAGCTGGTTTTTCAGCTCGTCGACCTCCAGCTCCGCCGCTTCGGCGCGCGCCTCGTTCTCTTCCTGCGCTTCGCGCGCTTCCGCCACCACTTCGTTCTGCTCTTCCAGACGGTGCGTCAGCTCGTCGAGGTCAGCTTCGTAGCGCTCAATCTTTTCCTGCTGGCGCATCGCGGTCTGCACCAGATTGAGGTGATCGCTGGCGGCCTGATAGTCCGCTTCCAGATCGTTCTCCGCTCCGCCATGCTCGGCGAGTTCGCGCGCCATCTCAATATGGCGATACTGCTCCGTGGCCAGCTGTTTGCGGCTGGAGAGGAGGTCGCGACGCAGCTGCAGCGCGCCGTCCAGATGAATGCGTCGCTCGTTGGCGTGACGCATATAGTCCGCCGAGACGTAGCGGGTGGCTTCGGAGATCAGGTGCTTAAACAGGTCGCGATCGGACTGCGTCACGCGGATCGCCTCCAGCGTCATGCGGTTTTCGCGCAGCGCCGCTTCCATATCCTGAAACGCTTTGCGCACGCCGCCGTTTTCCGGCAGCAGGTAGTCGCGCAGCGAGCGGGTGATGGCGCTGGAGATGCCGCCGTAGAGCGACGCCTCGATCAGACGGTAGAATTTGCTGCGATCGCCAGCGGAGCGCAGGCGGCGCGGCACAATGCCGTGCTCAAACATCATCGCGTGGTAGTCGGTGACCGAGCTGAACTGGCGGAACTGCACGCCCTCCTGCGCTTCGACCCGATCTTTAACCTCGCTCAGCGGCAGCACGCGCGCCTGGCGGCTGTTCATAATCTCGGTCAGCATATCGGTCGGCTGGCTATCCATCGGCAGCCCGTGAATGCTGAACGGTTTGATATCGACCTTTTTATCGCGGCCAGCGACCTGCTGCAGACGCACACCGGCGATAACGCGCTGGTGACGCGAGTTGATCACGTCGAGCACCGCGTAGCAGACGCCGGCGCGCAGCTTGCCGTGCAGGCCTTTATCGCGCGAGCCGCTGGTGGCGCCCGCCTCCGTGGTGTTGCGGAAGTGCAACAGCGTCAGATCCGGGATCAGCGCCGTCACGAAGGCGGCCATGGTGGTGGATTTGCCTGCGCCGTTGCCGCCCGACAGGGTGGTGACCAGTTCGTCGAGATCAAAAGTGCGGGCAAAAAAGCCGTTCCAGTTGATCAGGGTAAGCGAACGAAATTTTCCGCGTTCAATCATGCCTGTTCTTCCTCCGCGCTCTCACTCGCGTCGCTGTCAATATCATCCTGCTCGCTGGTCGCGCTCACGCTGTCGAGCGCCATTGCTTCGCCGTCGCGGATCAGGCGCAGCTGCGCCTCGCGCGGATCGTCGCCGCTGCGCACGTCGGCGCCGAAACGGAACACCGATTCAGTGATGCGGAATTTGCTGCTGTCGTTGCCCATAAACCACACCATGCCGAGTCGACGCAGTCGGCTCAGCGAGGCGCGCATCTTCTCCTGCAGCCTTGCGCGATCGAGATCGGAGCCGGTGGAGCGCTGGTTCACCAGCTTGAGCAGCTTGTTCTCGTCGGCCAGCGCCAGCAGCTCGTCATACAGCTCCTGCTGGGTGAAGATGCCTTCATTCGCCAGACGCTCCGGGCTGAGATAGAGATAGCAGAGCAGCTTGCCGACCATCATATCCAGCTCAGAGAGCACCGAGCGCGGGATCAGCGTGGTGGAGCGCGGACGCAGATAGAAAAAGCCCTCTGGCGCGCGAATTAATTCGACGTTATAGCGGGCGTAAAACTCTTCCAGAAAGGTCTGGTAGTCCATCAGAAAAGCGTGCTGGTCCAGCTCTTCGATGCCGATATGGCGACCGGCGCGCAGCTGGCTGTCGAGCGCGGGGAAAATCGGGTTCGCCAGTGCCTGCGCCAGCTTAAGCGGCATCACTTGTTCAATATTTGTCGATGACATGTGCCTGCACCTTGGCTCCGTAATCATTAATGGCCTGCCACTGCGCGGGCAGACCGGCTAAATCGGCTTCCGCCACGCCGAGACGCACCGCCTGATCGACGACGATACGCGCCAGGTCAAAGTGGCGCGCGCGCGGATACTGGGCTAAATAGTCGCGCATCACCGTGGCGAGGTTGAGCGGTTTCTGTTCAGATTTGTAGCTCAGCAGCGCCTCTTCAATCATCGCCGCCAGCTGTTCGCGGATCTCGTTAAACTCTTCATATTCCAGCTCCGCAGGCAGTTCGCCCATCACCTCGTCGTTGCGCAGCGTCAGATCCTCGTCGCGCATATCAAACAGGCGATCGGCGCTGGCGTAGGTCAGCACCCACGGCTGGTCGAAGTAGTTCTGCACCGACTGGCGCAAGCGCTGCGCAAAGACGCGGTTCTTGTCCAGATCAATGGCGGTGCGAATGAATTTGTGGACGTGGCGGTCGTAGCCGATCCACAGGTCGATCGCCTGCTGACCCCAGCTGATAATGCGGTCCAGCTTGTTTTGCAGGTCGAACACCAGCTTATCGACAAAGCCAAGATCGGGGCTGCTGAGCGTGGCGTCCTGGATACGCAGCAGATTGGCCTGCAGCTTATCGCCTGCCGCCTCCAGCGTATCCTGCAGCTCGCGCAGCGTGCCGGAGGTCTCCGACAGCAGCATTTCGCAACTGGAGATCGCGGCGCGCCAGTCTTTGTTCAGCAGATCGGCGATATCGTTCTTGACCGCCTGCTGCTGTTCATCCATCAGGCGCTGCGTCATATCGATGCTGTCGAAGATCTCCGCCACGGAATATTTCAGCGGCGCGAAAACATTGCGATGCCAGTGGAACTCGTCGCCATCCTCTTCCGCCGCATCGGCGGCGCGCTTTAGCTCGCCCGCCACAATCGACAGCTGCATCGAGAGGCGCAGCGTTGAGAATTCGCGCTGGCGGATGTAGTAGTCGGTGATGCCGATCGCCAGCGGCGTCAGACGATAAATAGCATGTCCTTCCGTCATCTCGCTGGTGAAGCGGTTGATCAGGCGCTGGCGCACCATATCGTTGATGGCGTTGTTAGCGCGCACCACGACGGTTTCATGGGTTTGCTCAAAGGCTTTGCTGACGTGCTGAAAAGCGTCGATCAGCTCGCCCTCACTCATTTCGCCATCCATTCGCTCGCCGTTCAGGGTGGCGATGGCCAGCAAAAAAGCCAGACGATCGACCGGCAGCGCAAGGGAAAAGTCATTCTTGCGCGCCCAGCTGACCAGCTCGGGTACCGTCTGGGAAAATTCACTCATAGTTCGTCCTTCTGCCCTGGTTTACGCGCGGTCACGTGGATGTAGCGTCCCAGGCTTAAAAAGGGTTCCTGGCGACAGTAGCGTCGCTCCATCTCAAGAATGCTCGCGTCGCCTCCGCCGTCCGCCGGCGGGGCTTTCATATAGTCGCTGAAGACGCGCACGCCCGTGCGCTGCTCGATCTCAAAGCCGCACGCGGCGAGCCAGCGGTAGACATCTTCCGGATCGCGCGGGTAATCCGGCGACAGGGAGCGCTTCTTCTGCTTCGCCATATTGACGCGCAGATAGCCAAAGTTCCCCAGCGTCAGGTTGCGAAACACCAGGCTGTGGCGGTTAAAAAACATCAGCGACATCACGCCGCCGGGCCGCAGCGCGTCAAACAGCGCCTGCAGCGCTTTTTCAGGCTCTGCGACCCACTCAAGCACAGCGTGAAACAATACCAGATCCACCGGCGTATCCAAATGCTCGCCCACCTGCTGCACGGCGATTTGTCTGAATTGCATGTTGTGGCTCACCTGCTGCGCCTCGGCATGCTGCTGCGCCCGGCGCAGCATCTCCGCCGAGAGATCGCACAGCAGGATCTGATGGCCGCGCTGCGCCAGCCCGCTGGAGATTTGCCCCAGCCCGCCGCCGGCATCCAGCACGCGCAGCGGCGCCGCGCCGAGCGTCGGCAGAATCGCCTCAAGCTCGTCCCAGAGGATCGCCTGACGCACGATCCCTTTGGTGGTGCCGTAAATGTTTTGCGAAAATTTTTCCGCGAGATCGTCGAAGTTACGATCCTGCATGGCGTGGGCTCCGGTATGCTGCGCTCAGACTTGTGCTATTTTGTCACAGGCTCATGAAGAATGAACCTTTCATCCCCTTCTTCCTTTCCAGCTGCTGTTTTTTCGGACAACAAGGAGTTTTTTTGATGTTTTTTGGGCTGAAAAAACTGGTGGGCGGTCTGTTGATGCCTTTACCGCTGCTGCTGCTGCTGATGGCAGCAGGTATTTTACTGCTTTGGTTTAGTCGCTGGCACAAAAGCGGCAAAATTTTAGTCTCGCTGAGCTGGGCGCTGCTCCTGCTGCTGAGCCTGCAGCCGGTCGCCGATCGCCTGCTGCTGCCGCTGGAGTCGCGCTACCCTACCTGGAACGGCAGCGAGAAGGTCGATTTTATCGTAGTGCTGGGCGGTGGCTATACCTTTAACCCCGACTGGGCACCCAGCTCGAACCTGATCGGCAACAGTCTGCCGCGCGTCGCCGAAGGCGTGCGCCAGTGGCGGCGCAACCCGCAGGCGACGATGATCTTCACCGGCGCCGCTGCCGGGCAGAATCCTGTCAGCAATGCGCAGGTCGCCGCCTCGGTCGCGCTGAGCCTGGGCGTGCCGCCGGATCGTATTCAGGTGCTGGATCGGCCAAAAGATACCGAGCAGGAGGCGCGTGCAGTGCGCGGCGTCGTTGGTCAGCACTCCCTCCTGCTGGTTACCTCCGCCAATCATATGGCGCGCGCCCTGAATTTCTTTCACGACGCCGGCTTAACGCCGCTTGCCGCGCCCGCCAATCAGCTGGCGATCGCTTCGCCGCTCAACTGGTGGGAGCGCGCAATTCCTTCGCCGCTCTGGCTGAGCCACAGCGATCGGGTCGTCTATGAAACGCTGGGACAGGCGTGGCAGTGGCTGAAAGGCGGCGAGGCGCCCTCAGCCGAGCCAGGGCAGTAGCTGCGCATGGGCGTAATCGAAGCGCGCCCGGTCGAATTCGCCATACTGCACCAGCCCGTCGATGCAGTCCCAAAGCTGATAAAGCCAGCGCCGCCAGAGAAAGCCTTCGGAGACCGGCGCGCACTGGAGATAGCGCGTCATCAGCGCCTGCTCAGCCGAACTTTCGCCCAGCTGCATCAGCTCATATTCGCGCGGCCCCCACAAAATAGCGCCCGGCTGGGTCATCGCCAGCAGCTGATCGCTGCGCGCATTTTTGACGATGCTGGTCAGACGCAGATTGCCATGCAGCATTACGCAGGGATCGTCGAAGTCGCGAAAGAGGTGCGCCAGCTGCTCGCGGCTGCGAAACAGCACCTGGCGATCGGCATGGGTGAACGCGGGCGGCTGCAGGTAACTGAGCGTGGACCAGAGCACTTCGACGCGCTGATGAAACCAGGCAGGCCAGCTGTTTTGCTGGGTGCTGTCCACGGTCCCGACCAGGCCATGCCCGCTGATGCGATGCCAGGCGAGCAGCCCTTCCACCACCTCTTCGCACAGCTGCTGCCAGCGCGCGGCGTCGCGGGTCGGCGCCTCGGCGGAGACGCCGTTCAGGCGCGCCATCAGCAGCATTTCATGCGCGGGCGGCTGCTGGCTCAGCACCAGACCATAGACCGCCGGCACGGCGATCAGCCCTTCATGGCCGAGCAGCGCCAGCTTTTTCGCCTCCAGCGCGGCGCGTCCCTGATGACGGAAGTATTTCGCCACCAGCGGCATCGGCTTGTCCTGACGATCGTAGAGCGCATAGAGCCGCGTCGGCGGCTGTTCGCTGATGGTTTCGAGCCGGCCGATCGTCTCGCCCAGCACCAGCGAGAGTTCAGATTTGAGACTTTCCATGCATCCTCCTCAAGGAAAAAGTCACACCATCCTGGAGGCCTCAGCGGGCAAAAAAGCAGAAACAGATCAATAAAAGCGTCGGGGATGGCTCCCCGACACCGTCAGCCCTGCAGCGCGGCGCGCACGCGCGCCAGATCTTCCGGCGTATCCACGCCCGTACCCGGCACGGTTTCCGCGACGGCGACATGGATCTTTTCGCCGTACCAGAGCACGCGAAGCTGCTCGAGCAGTTCGATCCGCTCCAGCGGGCAAGGCGCCCAGGAGACATAGCGACGAATAAAGCCAGCGCGATAGGCGTAGATACCGATATGGCGCAGCAGCGTATCGCCGATCTCCTCGCGGGACGCAGCGTAACGCTCGCGATCCCAGGGAATGGTGGCGCGAGAGAAATAGAGCGCGTAGCCCTGCGCATCCATCACCACCTTCACCGCGTTAGGGTTAAACGCCTCTTCCGCGTCATGAATCGGCACCGCCAGCGTCGCCATGCCCGCCTGCGCGCCTGCCAGATTCGCCGCCACCTGGCGGACGATTTCCGGTGGGATCAGCGGCTCATCGCCCTGCACGTTGACGATAATCTCATCGTCGGCAAATCCGCAGGTTTCGATCACCTCCGCCAGCCGCTCCGTGCCTGACTGGTGGTCGGCGCGCGTCATGCAGACTTCGCCGCCCGCCGCTTCAACCGCCGTTTTCACATCCGGATGATCGGTGGCGACAATCACGCGGCTGGCGCCAGAGGCGCGCGCGCGCTCCATCACGTGAACGATCATCGGCTTTCCGGCGATATCGACCAGCGGTTTGCCGGGCAGGCGCGTCGAGGCGTAGCGCGCGGGAATAATCGCCGTGAAGCTCATGGATGAATCTCTTCCACGGCGAGCGTGCGCGCTTCGTTTTCCAGCAGCACCGGAATACCGTCGCGCACCGGAAAGGCGAGCGCATCAGGTTTGCAGATTAGCTCCTGCTGGGCATTGTTGTAGTAAAGCTTGCCGTTGCATACCGGGCAGGCAACGATTTCGAGTAAGCGGTGATCCATATGTCCTCCATTGCGGACCGATTGCATAAGGCGCTAAGGATACCATAGCGCAGGGTTTCAGCGTGCGCGGAAAGCGGCCGCGAAACTGCGGCGCAGACCGCAAAGCTCAGGAATCGAGCCTCCAGACGTCAGGCCAGTGCGCTCGCAGCGCGGCGGGCATCTGTTCAAACAGCACGCTCTCCGCATCCTGCCAGGCCGCAAAGCGTTCAATCGCCTGGCGAACATCCCTGACGAATGCGGCGGTGACGCGCGCGTCCGACTCCAGCCAAAAATGTTTGATCACCAGCTGCCGCGCCTGGCGCTGCATGCGGGCGTCCAGCCTGGCCTTGATCGCGCCGCGATGCAGCACCGGCAGGACGAAATAGCCATATTTGCGCTTCGCCTCTGGCGTATAGCATTCGAGGCGGTAGTCGAACTGGAACAGCGCCAGCGCGCGCCGCCGATCCCAGACTAGCGGATCGAAAGGCGACAGAATGGCGCTGTGCGTGGCGTTAAGCGGCGCGTCGAGCAGCGGCAGCAGATCGCGATGCAGCCACATCTCGCCGAGCCCAGCCACCTCGACCGGCGTAATCTCCTCCATCTGCTGCGCTTTTTCCAGGTAAGGCTTCAGCGCAACGCGTTTAAGACGGTAGTAATCCGGCAGCCAGGCGGCGCGAAAAATGCCCAGGCTGCGCGCGCTGTTGCGCAGCATTTCCTCCTGCGCGTCCGCTTCGCTGAGGGCGTGCAGCGCATCCTGCCACTCCGGCAGCACCCGCGCACGCAGATCGTAAACCCGCTGAAAATTGCGCCGCTCGCTGACCATCAGCTCGCCCGCGCTGAACAGATTTTCCAGATGTCGCTTGTGCGGCTTCCAGGCCCACCAGCCAGGTTTGTGGTCGGCGTCGCTGGCGAAATCGGCGGCGCGTACCGGTCCTTTTTCAGCAATATGCTGCAGCAGGTCAGCAATCTCCTGCTGATGCTCCTGCATCCACCGGGCGTTATATTTCCAGCCAAGACGCTCGGGTTTAAGCATGCGGTGGCGCAGCAGTCGATAATCTTCGCGGGGAATAAAGCAGGCTTCATGCGCCCAGTATTCAAACAGCTCCCCCTGCGCCAGTGCCTCCTCCAGCCAGCGCGGCGGGTAGCTGCCCAGGCGGCTGAACAGCACCAGATAGGGACTGCGCGCGACAACGTGGATGGTATCGATTTGCAGCAGCGACATGCGCCGCACCGCGGCGAGCAAATCCGCATAGCGTGCGCGTTTCGATGGCGCGCGCAGCAGCCCCTGCGCCGCCAGATGAAGGTTTCGTGCCTGTTGAAGCGAAAGCGAAAGCGTGGTGTTCATTCCCTTCCTGCATTCGGCGAGAGGTTAGTCGGCGGCCCTGCCTGCGCGCTGCTGCACCAGACGTTCAATGTCGTCCAGTAGCGGCGCGACGGCGCTGCCGCTCAGCTCAGCTTCGACCGGCAGATACCACCAGTTGGGCTCGGCGAAGCGACGGCATTTCACCGCGTCTTTTTCGGTCATCAGCAGGGTCTGGCCTCGGGCAACTAAGCCAGCCAGTTCCGCCTGACTATAGGCATGATGATCGGCGAAGGCGATCTCAGCGATCGGCGTGACGCCATGCTGGTTGAGGGTAGCGAAAAAGCGCGGCGGATGCCCGATACCGGCCATCGCTACCACACTTTCCAGCGCGGCAAGCGGCGCGCGCTGCTGCGTTTGCAGGTTGACGGCATCGCCCGGCCGTAGCGACATCGCAATTTCACCCGCTTCCGCGCGGTCGCCATTAATAATAACGGCGTCCACCTGCTGCAGACGCGAAGCGCGCTCACGCATCGGCCCGGCGGGCAGCCACCAGCCGTTGCCGAAGCGGCGGACGCCGTCGACCACCACGATTTCGCAATCGCGCTGCAGCGCGTAGTGCTGAAGGCCATCGTCGGTAATGATGAGATCGAGGGGCTGGCTGGCGAGCAGCGCTTCAACCGCGGCGCGACGCTTCGGCGCCACCGCGACCGGCGCGCCGGTGCGCTGGGCGATCAGCACCGGTTCGTCGCCCGCCTGCTCGGTGGGCGTATCGGCATTGACCAGCAGCGGGTAGCGATCCGCTTTGCCGCCGTAGCCGCGCGAAACCACGCCGACGCGAAGGCCGCGGCGCTGTAGCGCCTGCACCAGCCAGATTGCGACCGGCGTTTTGCCGTTGCCGCCTGCGGTGAGATTGCCGACCACCACCACCGGAACCGGCGCGCGCCAGCTTTTACGCCAGCCGCGCTGATAGCTGAGACGAATCAGAGAGGAGACCGCGCCGTAGATCAGGCTAAGTGGCCACAGCAGCAGCCACAGCGGCGAGCGCCCACTCCAGATACGCTCGATCATTGTCCAAACTGCATCTTATGCAGCTGGGCATAGGCGCCCCGCTGAGCCAGCAGATCGGCGTGGGTACCGCGCTCAACGATACGGCCATCTTCCACCACCACGATTTCATCGGCTTTTTCGATGGTCGACAGGCGGTGAGCGATAACCAGCGAGGTGCGGTTTTTCTGCAGCTCGTCCAGCGCCGACTGGATGGCGCGCTCCGACTCGGTATCAAGCGCGGAGGTCGCTTCATCCAGGATCAGGATCGGACAGTCGCGCAGCAGCGCACGCGCAATAGCGATACGCTGGCGCTGGCCGCCGGAGAGCAGCACGCCGTTTTCGCCAATCACCGTATCCAGCCCGTTATCCATCTTGTTTATGAAGTCCATCGCGTGCGCCATCGTCGCGGCGCGCTCGATTTCGGCGCGGCTATACTGCTCACTGCGCGCATAGGCGATATTGTTGGCGATAGTGTCGTTGAACAGGTGAACATTCTGCGAGACCAGCGCGACCTGATTGCGCAGCGAACGCAGCGTGTATTCACGCAGCTCGTGCCCGTCCAGCAGAATTTCGCCCTGCTGAATGTCGTAAAAGCGCGTCAGCAGGCTGGCCAGCGTCGACTTGCCTGAGCCGGAGCGTCCAACCAGCGCAACGGTTTTGCCTTCCGGCAGCGTCAGGTTGATGTCGCGCAGCGCCGGCGTATCGCGGCCCGGATAGGTAAAGGTGACATTGCGGAACTCCACGTCGCCTCTGGCGCGCTGAATGTCGCGCGTGCCGGTGTCCACTTCCTGCTCGCTGTCGAGGATTGAGAAGAGCGTCTGGCACGCTGCCATACCGCGCTGGAACTGCGCGTTGACGTTAGTCAGGGATTTCAGCGGACGCATCAGCGCGATCATCGACGAGAAGACCACGGTGATGGTGCCTGCGGTCAGCGTATCCATCACGCTGGGAAAGCTGGCGGCATACAGCACGAACGCCAGCGCCAGCGAGGCGATCAGCTGGATCACCGGATCGGAGATGGATGAGGCTGATACCAGCTTCATGCCCTGCTGACGCATGCGGTTGCTGACGCGGGCGAAACGCTCCGACTCCACTTCCTGACCGCCGAAAATCAGCACTTCTTTGTGCCCTTTCAGCATCTGCTCGGCGCTGGTGGTGACCTGCCCCATGGTGTTCTGCATGGTTTTGCTAATGCTGCGAAAACGCTTAGAAACCGAGCGAATGGCCAGAGAGACAATTGGCGCCAGAACAATCAGGATGAGCGACAGCTGCCAGCTGTAGTAGAACATCATGATAAACAGGCCAATAATCGACGCTCCCTCGCGCACTACGGTAACCAGTGCGCCAGATGAGGAGGAGGCGACCTGCTCGGAATCGTAGGTAATACGCGACAGCAGCGTGCCGGTTGACTGCTGGTCGAAAAATGAGACCGGCATGCCCATCATATGGCTGAAGAGGCGACGACGCATATTCATTACGACATTGCCAGAAACCCAGGAGATGCAGTAGCTGGAAATATAGCTGGTAACGCCGCGAATCAGCATCAGTCCAATCACGGCCAACGGCATCCAGATCAGCACCGACTTATCCGCTTTGCCAAACCCATCATCCAGTAAAGGCTTCAACAGGGAGAGCATGAGCGCATCGCCGGAGGCATTGAGTATCAGTGCCACAGACGACACAAATAAACCGGCTTTATACGGCATTATCATCGGCTTGAGCCGACGGAATGTCTGCCACGTTGAGAGATCTTTATCTTGATGCATTATTTATTCACGCTGTTTGAAATAGCCGCTCATTCTACCTGGATTACCGTTTGACGCCAAACCACTGATGGTACCAGCGAGGCGAAATTTGCTTCCTCAGCGATGAAACGTTTAATTTTCCATCATTTATAGCAATGCTGATCTGCCCCAACTGCGCGGTGTCGTACCAGGCGAAGCCCGCACGGCGGTAGTTTTCCAGCACGCTATTGACCGGCATACGCCAGGCGTTGTAGCGCGCCATTGAGGCGATCGCGATACGTCCGCCGACGTTGCGCAGCAGCAGCGGCGTTGAGGAGGTACGGCTGCCGTGGTGGGGTACCTGGATGATATCGGCTCTGAGCCCCCTTTTTTCCAGTGCCACCAGTTGCCGCTCCGCGGGTGCCTCCAGATCGCCCATGAGCAGCAGCCGCGTGACGCCATCGTCAACGCGCAGCACGCAGGAGTCGTTATTGTTGCTGACCGCCGAGCGTGCTGGTGGCCACAGCGCTTCGATATTTAAGGCTCCCCACCGCCAGCGCACGCCGCGTGCGCAGGGCAAATGATCGGTCTCAAGCGTAGCGCTGCGTATCGGTACCTCGGGCCAGCGCCGTCTTATCGCCTGGAGGCCGCCGCTGTGATCGAGATGGCGATGGCTGAGCACCACTGTTTTGAGGCGCAACCCTTGTCGCGTTAGCCAGGGAATAATGTGCCGCGCGCCGGCGTTGCCGTTTTCCCAGGCGGGACCGGTATCATAGAGCATCGCTTCCCTGCCCTGACGAATAACCACGCTTAGCCCCTGTCCGACATCCAGCATATCGATATGCCAGCCCGGCTCGTCGTGTGGCCAGCGCCAGACCAGCAGCGCCGCAATGACGGCGGCGCAGCTGACCGGCGCCGCGTAAAACAGCGCGCCGCGCCAGATAATCAGCCCACCCCACAGCAGCAGCGCCAGCGTGCCGGCGTCATGGAATGCCCACCAGCCGTGCGGCAAAGCCTCTAGCGCCCTCATCAGCCAGACAACAGAGAAGTCAGCCAGTCGCCACAGTGTGGCGCAGACAGCACTGACCGGCGTCAATATCGCCAGCAAAATGAGGGGCACGCTGATAAACGTGATGACCGGTATGGCCAGCATATTTGCCGCCAGCGCCGAGAGGCTGATGCCTTCGAACAGCATGACCTGAAGCGGGGCCATCAGCAGCATCATGCCGAGCTGAAGGTGTAGCAGCTGAACCGGCAGCCAGCGCCAGCCGCGGCGGCAGCGCACCGGCAGGGGAAACCAGCGATACCAGGTGAGCAAAGTGGCAACGGCCAGCGCTGAAAGCCAGAAGCTCTCTGAAAGTACGTTAAGCGGATCGAACAGCAGTAGCCCACCGATGCACAGGCTCCAGACCTGCCAGCCGCTGAGCTGTACACCTCTAACGCGGAAAGCCCCCCACAGCGTCAGGCCAAACAGCGTCCGCTGAGCGGGCGCGCCGCTGCCGGAGATCCAGGTATAGAGCGCTGCTGCCAGCCAGTTCATCAGCAAGGGAAACTGATAGCCGATAAGGCGCGCGGGCAGCGCCAGCTGAACCGCGCGCGCCATTAACCAGCCGCTGCTGGCGGCCAGCGCGATATGCATGCCTGAAATCGCCATCAGATGCGCCGTGCCGGTTTGCCGCAGTAGCTGACGCAGCGCGTCGCTCATTTCCGCCCGCTCCCCGAAGGCAAGCGCCTCGATAACGGCGCGCTGCTCCAGCGTGTTAATGGTCGGCAGGTCGCGCAGAATGAGCCGCCATCGCCAGCTACAGGCCAGGGATTCAGGCTGTAGCTGCCGAATGCGGCCTCTCAGCCCCATGTGATTCGCCAGCGCGAAACGCTGCGCATCGAACTCGCCCTCATTGAGCTTTGCGTGTACGGGCCGCAGGCTGAGCTGCATCGACCAGCGCTGGCCGGGACACCAGACCTGCTCGCTCTCTCCGAGCGACAGCCAGGCGAAACGCGGCGGAAACAGATAGCGCCCTTCTCGCTTTAGCAGCTGCACCTTAATTTGTCGTCTCTCTTGCCGAACCTCATCGATGCGCACGCTATAAGTGGCAGGCGCGGCGCTAGCGGTTTCTATCGCAGTGACGGCTGAGCGCGCAGCTCCCAGCATCCAGCTGCATAGCAGCAGCGCGATCGCCGCCATGCGCAGCCAGGCGGACGGCGACCACAGCAGCAGCATGCCTGTGCAGGCGAGCGCCGTGATGCCTGTTGCTGATGGAAGCTGGGGAAGAAACAGCAGCGGCAGCGCGGCGAGAATAGCGATTCTGGCAATAAGCGTCGCTGTCATCTTGCTCTCGTCCCGGTTTAACACGCTGAGAGTATGCAGATAATGCGGCGCGCGGTCAGGCGCAGGCTGGCGCGCTTTAGCGCGGCGCTGCAAAAAAAGAGGGAGATTTCAGTACGAATTCAGAGAGTGTCAGGCTGGCTCGCAAAGAAACGGCGGGCAAAAAAAAACGACATCCTGAGATGTCGTTTCTGCGTTCGATTACGGCTTAACCGTAAATGTTTGCACGGTCTCGCAGCTCTTTGCCCGGCTTAAAGTGGGGAACGTATTTACCTTCCAGTTCCACTTTGTCGCCCGTTTTCGGGTTACGGCCCGTACGCGGTGCGCGGTAATGCAAAGAAAAGCTGCCGAATCCCCGGATTTCAATGCGTTCGCCCTGGGCCAGCGTAGTGGCCATGTGCTCCAGCATCTCTTTTACAGCATCCTCAACGACTTTCGCCGGAATATGAGTCTGCTGGCCAGCAAGTCTTTCAATCAGTTCTGACTTGGTCATGTAACCTCCGGTTAATCCTTGTGGGAAAGGTATGACAGCTTGCTACCGTAACCGGGCAGATTTCCCTGCCCGGTTGCTTCGGGTCGATTACTCGCCTTTAGCTGCTTTGAACGCTTCAGCCATAGCATTGGAGAAATTGCTTTCTTCCTGCTTGTTGTTCACAGTCGCGATGGCATCTTTCTCGTCAGCTTCGTCTTTCGCACGGACAGACAGGCTAACAACGCGGTTTTTACGATCAACGCCGGTGAATTTAGCTTCAACATCGTCGCCAACATTCAGAACCAGAGTTGCGTCTTCAACGCGGTCACGTGAAGCTTCAGAAGCGCGCAGGTAACCTTCAACGCCGTCTGCCAGTTCAACTGTAGCACCTTTAGCGTCAACTGCCGTTACTTTACCAGTAACGATGGCGCCTTTCTTGTTCAGGGTGATGTAGTTGTTAAACGGATCTTCAGCCAGCTGTTTCACGCCCAGAGAGATGCGCTCACGCTCTGCGTCAACCTGCAGTACAACGGCAGCGATTTCGTCGCCTTTTTTGTACTCACGAACGGCTTCTTCGCCAGTCGCGTTCCAGGAGATGTCAGACAGGTGAACCAGGCCGTCGATGCCGCCGTCCAGGCCGATGAAGATACCGAAGTCAGTGATTGACTTGATTTTACCTTCAACGCGATCGCCCTTGTTGTGGGTCTCAGCAAACTGCTGCCACGGGTTGGCTTTGCACTGCTTCAGGCCCAGGGAGATACGACGACGCTCTTCGTCGATGTCCAGAACCATAACTTCAACCACGTCGCCCACGTTAACAACTTTAGACGGGTGGATGTTTTTGTTGGTCCAGTCCATTTCAGAAACGTGTACCAGGCCTTCAACGCCTTCTTCGATTTCCACGAAGCAGCCGTAATCAGTCAGGTTGGTTACACGACCGGTCAGGCGAGTGCCTTCCGGGTAGCGCTTAGCGATAGCCACCCACGGATCTTCGCCCAGCTGTTTCAGGCCCAGAGATACACGGGTACGCTCGCGGTCGAACTTCAGCACTTTAACAGTGATTTCGTCGCCCACGTTGACGATTTCGCTCGGATGCTTAACGCGTTTCCACGCCATGTCGGTGATGTGCAGCAGGCCGTCGACGCCGCCCAGATCAACGAATGCGCCGTAGTCAGTGAGGTTCTTAACGATACCTTTGACTTCCATGCCTTCCTGCAGGTTTTCCAGCAGCTGATCGCGCTCAGCGCTGTTTTCAGATTCGATAACTGCGCGGCGTGAAACCACGACGTTGTTACGCTTCTGATCGAGCTTGATTACTTTGAATTCAAGCTCTTTGCCTTCCAGGTGCAGCGTGTCGCGTACCGGACGCACGTCAACCAGTGAACCTGGCAGGAACGCACGAATACCGTTCAGCTCAACTGTGAAGCCACCTTTAACTTTGCCGTTGATAACACCGGTAACAGTTTCAGCGTCTTCGTAAGCTTTTTCCAGCGTGATCCAGGCTTCATGACGTTTAGCTTTCTCACGGGACAGCAGGGTTTCACCGAAGCCGTCTTCCACTGCATCCAGGGCAACGTCAACTTCGTCACCAACCTGAATTTCCAGTTCGCCGGCTGCGTTCTTGAACTGCTCTGCCGGAATGGCAGACTCAGATTTCAGACCCGCATCAACCAGAACGACGTCTTTGTCGATAGAGACAACAACGCCACGAACGATGGAACCCGGGCGGGTTTCGATTTCTTTCAGGGACTCTTCAAAGAGTTGAGCAAAAGATTCAGTCATATTGATAATCTTAGGATTCTTCAATTTAACGTCCACCTGACGTCATTGTCGGATGGGGTTGTTTCACATGCCCTGCGCGCTTTCCCTGGCACAGGGTTACTGCAATTCTGTTTTGCCGAAAAGATTAAATGCCCAGCGTTGTGCGGGCATATTCCAGCGCCTGATCAATGACTTGTTCGATGGACAACTGCGTTGAATCCAGAACCAGCGCATCGGCGGCGGGGACTAAAGGCGCAATGGCGCGGTTGCGATCGCGGTCATCACGTTCTTTTATCTCGGCTAAAAGGCGATCAAAGTTAACACTAAAGCCGCTTTCCTGCAACTGTAGCATACGGCGCTGGGCGCGCTCTTCCGGGCTGGCGTCGAGGAAAATTTTTACCGGCGCGTCAGGGAAAACCACCGTGCCCATATCGCGGCCGTCGGCGATTAAGCCAGGCTCGTCGCGAAAGGCGCGCTGACGGCGCAGCAGCGCCTCACGCACGCGGGGAAAAGCGGCGATGCGCGACGCGGTGTTGCTGACTTCCTGCGTGCGGATTTCGCCAGTGACCTCTTCGCCCTCCAGGATGACCCGCAGTTCGCCCTCTTGCGAGACAAAACGCACGTCCAGATGGGCCGCCAGCGGCACCAGCGCCTCTTCAGCTTCAATATCCACCTGATGGTGCAGCGCAGCCAGCGCCAGAACACGATAGATAGCGCCGGAGTCGAGAAGATGCCACTGCAGCGCCTCCGCCATCGCTTTGCACAACGTGCCTTTGCCTGCGCCACTGGGTCCATCGACAGTTATAACCGGGGCAGTTGCCGTCATTATTCTCTCCTGTTGCTGCGCGAAATAGTCCAGCCTTCAGGCTGTTCAGAACAGGTAGCATTATACGCGGCCCAGGCTAATGTCGTTACCTTTTAGCGGAGACATCGCTATAAATTGCAGCAGATTCAGAACATATCTTGGTCAGTGAGGCCAGAGGCAGTGAGATTGCCGGAAAGCCTCGCTCTCCGGCACGGTGAAAATCAGGCGTTCTGGCTGATTTTAGCCAGCTGCTGAAAATAGTCGGGGAAGGTTTTCGCCGTACAGCCGGGATCGAGAATAGTCACAGGCGTGTCAGAGAGCGCCACCAGCGAGAAGCACATCGCCATGCGGTGATCGTTATAGGTGCCGATCTCCGCGTGATGCAGTTTCTCCGGCGGCGTGACGCGGATAAAATCATGCCCCTCTTCTACTTCCGCGCCCACTTTGCGCAGCTCGGTGGCCATCGCGGCCAGGCGATCGGTCTCTTTCACGCGCCAGTTATAGATATTGCGCAGCAGCGTCGGGCCTTTAGCGAACAGCGCCGCCGTGGCGATGGTCATCGCGGCGTCGGGAATATGGTTCATATCCATATCGATGCCGTTAAGCTCGCCGGCGGTACAGGCGATGTAGTCGCTGCCCCACTCAACGGTCGCGCCCATTTTTTCCAGCACGTCGGCGAAGCGGATATCGCCCTGCACGCTGTCGCGACCGATGCCGGTGACGCGCACGGTTCCGCCTTTAATAGCGGCGGCAGCCAGAAAATAGGAGGCGGAAGAGGCGTCGCCCTCCACCAGATAGCCGCCTGGCGACTGATACTGCTGCTGGCCTTTAATGATAAACCGCTGGTATTGCTGGTTTTCGACGTCGACGCCGAAGCAGCGCATCAGATGCAGCGTAATATCGATATAAGGTCTGGAAACCAGTTCGCCTTTAATGGCGATGCGGGTATCGCGCTCCGCCAGCGGCGCGGTCATCAGCAGCGCGGTCAGAAACTGGCTGGAGACGCTGCCGTCCACGCTGACGTCGCCGCCGGTAAAGCCGCCTTTCAGGCGCAGCGGCGGATAGTCGCTGTTCTCCAGATACTCAATCTGCGCGCCACCCTGACGCAGCGCGTCGACCAGATGTCCGATTGGACGCTCTTTCATACGCGGTTCACCGGTCAGAATAACATCCTGCTCGCCGAGACAGAGCGCCGCCGCCAGCGGCCGCATCGCCGTACCCGCATTGCCAAGAAAAAGCTCCAGCGGCTGAGAGGCGCGCAGCGCCCCCGCCTGCCCCACAACCTCGCACTGCGTGCGGTCGGCGGAGAGGGTAAAATCGACGCCCAACGCCTTAAGGGCGTTCAGCATATGTTTAACGTCATCGCTATCCAGCAGGTTCGTCAGACGCGTGGTGCCTTTCGCCAGCGCAGCCAGCAATAGTGCGCGGTTAGAAACGCTTTTTGAACCCGGCAGGTTAACGGTGCCGTCAACGCGTGCAATCGGTTGTAAAGTCAGGGAGTCCTGCATGTGAAACCAAATCTCCAGAAAAGGACAAAACCCCGCCGCGAGACGGGGTCTGAAGTCGGCGCAAGCGCCAACGCTACAGCTCAGGCTTAACCGTGGCGACGTGCAAAGTCGGCCATAAAGTCGGTCAGCGCTTTGACGCCTTCCAGCGGCATCGCATTGTAGATCGATGCGCGCATGCCGCCTACTACGCGGTGGCCTTTCAGGGCATGCAGACCCGCGTTGAACGACTCTTCCAGGAAAAGCTTGTCCAGCGCAGCGTCCGCCAGCTGGAAAGGCACGTTCATACGCGAACGGTTTTCCGCCGCGACGTCGTTGCGGTAAAACGGGTTGCTATCGATCAGACCGTAGAGCAGATCGGCTTTAGCCTGATTAACTTTGTCGATTTCGCTGACGCCGCCTTTCTCTTTCAGCCACTTAAACACCAGGCCAGAGAGATACCAGGCGAAGGTGGGCGGCGTATTGAACATAGAGTCGTTCTCCGCCAGCACCTGATAGTCGAGAATAGAGGGAACGGACTGGCGGGCCTTGCCCAGCAGATCGTCGCGCACGATAACAATGGTCAACCCAGCCGGACCGATGTTCTTCTGCGCGCCGGCGTAGATCACGCCGTAGCGGTTGATGTCCAGCGGCCGCGACAGAATAGTAGAGGAGAGATCGGCGACGACGATTTTGTCGCCGAAGTCGGGCTGTTCGTCGATCGCGATACCGTCGATGGTTTCGTTCGGGCAGTAGTGCACGTAAGCGGCATCGCTGCTCAGCGCCCACTGGCTCATCGGCAGGATAGCGCGCTTGCCGTCACGGGTGGTTTTGACGTCCAGGGTACGCGGCGTGCAATACTTTTCCGCTTCCTTTATGGCGCTGTGCGCCCAGTAACCGCCGTCAACATAATCCGCTGTGGTCGCCTCGCCCAGCAGATTGCCCGGCACCGCAGCAAACTGCGCGCGCGCGCCGCCGTGGCAGAATAAAACTTTGTAGTTAGCCGGGATTTTCAGAAGATCGCGCAAGTCCTGCTCCGCCTCTTCCGCTACTTTGAGAAACTCTTTGCTGCGATGGCTGATCTCCATAACGGAGGTCCCCAGACCGTGCCAGTTTGTCAGTTCTTGTTCTGCACGACGGAGCACTTCAACCGGCAGCATCGCTGGACCGGAACTAAAATTATAAATCTGCGTCATTTCCCCTCACCACGGTTATCCAGAACGGTTATGAATTGCTTACCGGTTTTATCACTGCCTTATGGCGCCTGCAATGATAAATCAGGAAGGGATCACATTTTCTGAATTTGTCGCGCCGCAGCTTATGTTACGAATGTAAGACAGCACGAAATTTTGTGAGGCAGCTCGCCCAGGGAGAAAAGTGAGCCCTTTTGGTACGCCGCTTTCAGGATAATGCCGGGGAGAAATTTATCTCGTCTTCATAGCGCCACGGCGGCAAAGTCCGTATCATTGCGCGCTTTACGCCCACTATATATATGAGAGAGCGGTCCCATGACGCAAACCTTTATTCCCGGTAAAGACGCAGCACTGGAAGATTCCATCGCGCGCTTCCAGCAAAAGCTGACCGACCTTGGCTTTAATATTGAAGAAGCCTCCTGGCTTAATCCGGTTCCTCACGTCTGGTCCGTGCATATTCGCGACCGCGATTGTCCGCTCTGCTTTACCAACGGCAAAGGCGCCAGCAAGAAAGCCGCGCTGGCGTCGGCGCTGGGCGAATATTTCGAGCGTCTCTCGACTAACTACTTCTTTGCCGACTTCTGGCTGGGCAAATCGATCGCCAGCGGTGATTTCGTTCACTATCCGGACGAGAAATGGTTCCCAATCCCGGCAGATGGCTCACTGCCGGAAGGCATTCTGGATGCGCGCCTGCGCGCGTTTTACGATCCTGACGACGCGCTGACTGCGCCGGAGCTCGTGGATCTACAGTCCGGCAACGCCGAGCGCGGCATCTGCGGTCTGCCGTTTACCCGTCAGTCCGACCAGCAGACCGTCTATATCCCGATGAACATTATCGGCAACCTGTACGTCTCTAACGGCATGTCGGCGGGCAATACCGCCAACGAAGCCCGCGTACAGGGTCTCTCCGAGGTGTTTGAACGCTATATCAAAAACCGCATTATCGCCGAAGCGATCAGCCTGCCGACGATTCCTGAGAGCGTGATGCAGCGCTATTCTGGCGTGGTGGAGGCAATTGCGCGCCTCGAAGCGGAAGGCTTCCCGATTTTTGCCTACGACGCCTCGCTGGGCGGCAAATATCCGGTGATTTGTGTGGTGCTGTTCAACCCGCAAAACGGCACCTGTTTCGCCTCTTTCGGCGCGCATCCCGATTTTGGCGTCGCCCTTGAGCGTACCGTTACCGAACTGCTGCAGGGCCGCAGCCTGAAAGACCTCGACGTCTTTACGCCGCCCACCTTCGACGATGAAGAAGTCGCCGAGCATGCCAACCTTGAGACGCACTTTATCGACTCCAGCGGTCTCATCTCCTGGGATCTCTTCAAAGAGAAAGCGGACTATCCCTTTGTCGACTGGTCGTTCAGCGGCACGACCCAGGAAGAATTCGCCACCCTGATGGCGATCTTCCGCGAGGAAGGGCAGGAAGTTTATATCGCGGATTACGATCATCTGGGCGTTTACGCCTGCCGCATTATCGTGCCAGGCATGTCCGATATTTATCCGGCGGAAGATCTGCTGCTGGCGAATAACAATATGGGCGCGGGCCTGCGCGACACGCTGCTGGCGCTGCCTGCCAGCAACTGGAATCCGGAAGAGTATCTCGACCTGATTGCCCAACTGGATGAGGAAGGTCATGACGACTTTACCCGCGTGCGCGAACTGCTGGGCCTGGCGAGCGGTAAGGATAACGGCTGGTATACGCTGCGCATCGGCGAGCTGAAGGCAATGCTGGCGCTGGCCGGTGGCGACCTGGATCAGGCGCTGATCTGGACCGAATGGACCATGGAGTTCAACGGTTCAATCTTTTCGCCAGAACGCGCCAACTACTACCGCTGTCTGCAAACCCTGCTGCTGCTGGCGATGGAAGATGAGCGCGATCCCCTGCAGTATCATCACGCCTTCACGCGCATGTACGGTGCAGAGACGCTGGAAGCGGCGTCAGCGGCCCTAAGCGGCGAAGCGCCCTTCTACGGTCTGCAGGCCGTCGACGAGGATCTCAAAGCTTTCCCGGCGCATCAGGCGCTGCTGCAGGCTTATGAAAAACTTCAGGCGGCAAAGCGTCGTTTCTGGAAAAAGTAATTACCTGTTCAGCTGCAAAAGGCTGAATTGAATAGCCAGGGCGTCAATACCATTGACGCCTTTTTATTACGAGCGCTATTAATCATTATTTCTAAACGATTATCGCTCTAATTTTTTTAACACTTTTGACTGACTTTACGGCATTCATTAACAATGACGTTAGCCGCCTGCCGCTCATATTTAAAATAAAATTGTAAAAATTAAAATTTATTTAATCATTAAAATTCAACAAATTAACCGACATACCCCTTTATTTATATCGTTTCGCCCTGCACTCTTCCGGTCAAATATGATCCAGATCAAATCCTGTCCTATACTCCTTTGTTAGTATTTTTCCAGACATCTTTTGGAGAGCGTTAGTGTGAAAGCTGACAACCCTTTTAATCTGTTATTACCGGCCGCAATGGCCAAAGTGGCGGAAGATGCTGGAGTTTATAAAGCCACTAAACATCCCTTAACCACTTTCTTCCTTGCCATTACCGCTGGCGTTTTTATTTCCATCGCGTTTGTTTTTTATATTACTGCCACCACCGGCACCACTGGCATGCCTTATGGCGTGGCGAAACTGATCGGCGGTATCTGCTTCTCGCTGGGATTGATTCTGGTGGTGGTATGCGGTGCCGATCTTTTTACCTCCACCGTGCTGATTGTCGTCGCAAAAGCGAGCGGACGTATCTCCTGGGGCCAGCTGGCGCGAAACTGGATCAATGTCTATTTTGGCAATCTTGTTGGCGCGCTGTTTTTCGTCGCCCTGATCTGGTTCGCTGGCGAGCATATGACGGCCAACGGCGCATGGGGTTTGAATGTGCTGCAAACTGCCGACCATAAAATGCACCACAGCTTTATTGAAGCCGTCTGCCTGGGCACGCTGGCGAACCTGATGGTCTGCCTGGCGGTCTGGATGAGCTATTCCGGCCACAGCCTGACGGATAAAACCCTGGCGATGATTCTACCGGTCGCCATGTTCGTTGCCAGCGGCTTCGAGCACAGCATTGCCAATATGTTCCTTATTCCGTTAGCGATCGTCATTCGCGATTTTTCTGCCCCGGCTTTCTGGCAAGCCGCCGGTGCCAGCGCCGACCAGTTCCAGGCGCTTACACCCGTCAACTTTATCATCGACAACCTGATTCCGGTCACGCTCGGCAACATCATCGGCGGCGGCTTGCTGGTTGGGTTGACCTACTGGGTGATCTATCTACGCAACGGTTCTACCGCACATTAGTGATTCTGACCGACGCCGCGTAGCTGGCGGCGCCAACGTAACGTCTTCTTAGATAAGGCAGGTATATCATGACCGATCTGAATACAAAACAGGCTGCGGCCTGGGAAGGGTTCGCCGAGGGCGAATGGCGGAACAGCGTCAACGTTCGCGACTTTATTCAAAAGAACTATACGCCGTATGAGGGCGACGAGTCCTTCCTGGCTGGCGCGACTGAAGCGACCACTAAGCTGTGGAACGACGTGCTGGAGGGCATCAAAATTGAAAACCGCACGCATGCCCCCGTCGATTTCGACACCGACCTCGCCTCGACCATTACCGCGCACGACGCCGGCTATATCAATAAGTCGCTGGAAAAAATCGTCGGCTTGCAGACCGAAGCTCCGCTAAAACGCGCCATTATCCCGTTCGGCGGCATCAAAATGGTGGAAGGCTCCTGTAAGGTTTATGGTCGTGAGCTGGACCCTGGTCTGAAAAAAATCTTCACCGAATACCGTAAAACCCATAACCAGGGCGTGTTCGACGTCTATACCCAGGACATCCTGCGCTGCCGTAAATCGGGCGTGCTGACCGGGCTGCCGGACGCTTATGGCCGCGGCCGCATCATTGGCGACTATCGCCGCGTCGCGCTGTATGGCATCGACTTCCTGATGCAGGACAAGCTGGCCCAGTTCCATTCGCTGCAGCACGATTTGGAAAATGGCGTGAACCTGGAAACCACTATTCGTCTGCGCGAAGAGATTGCTGAACAGCATCGCGCGCTGGCCCAGATTAAAGAAATGGCCGCTAAGTATGGCTGCGATATCTCCGGTCCGGCGACCAATGCGCAGGAAGCGGTGCAGTGGACCTACTTCGGCTATCTCGCCGCGGTGAAATCACAGAACGGCGCCGCGATGTCCTTTGGCCGCGTTTCTACCTTCCTGGACATCTATATCGAACGCGATATGCAGGCTGGCAAACTCACCGAAGAGCAGGCGCAGGAGCTGATTGACCATCTGGTAATGAAGCTGCGTATGGTGCGCTTCCTGCGTACGCCGGAATATGACGAACTCTTCTCCGGCGACCCAATCTGGGCAACAGAATCGCTGGCGGGTATGGGCGTCGACGGTCGTACTCTGGTGACGAAAAGCACCTTCCGTTTCCTGAATACCCTTTACACCATGGGTCCGTCGCCTGAGCCGAACATGACCATTCTGTGGTCAGAAAAGCTGCCGGTGAACTTCAAGAAATATGCCGCTAAAGTCTCCATCGACACCTCGTCTCTGCAGTATGAGAATGACGACCTGATGCGTCCAGACTTTAACAATGACGACTACGCCATCGCCTGCTGCGTCAGCCCAATGATTGTTGGCAAACAGATGCAGTTCTTCGGCGCGCGCGCCAACCTGGCGAAAACCCTGCTGTACGCAATCAACGGCGGCATGGATGAAAAAATGAAAATGCAGGTCGGCCCGAAAGAGGCGCCTGTAATGGACGACGTGCTCGATTTCGATACTGTCATGGCGCGTATGGACCACTTCATGGACTGGCTGGCGAAACAGTATGTGACCGCGCTGAACATCATCCACTATATGCATGATAAGTACAGCTACGAAGCGTCGCTGATGGCGCTGCACGATCGCGACGTCTATCGCACCATGGCCTGCGGTATCGCCGGTCTGTCAGTGGCAGCCGATTCGCTCTCAGCGATCAAATACGCCAAAGTGAAACCGGTTCGCGACGAAGACGGCCTGGCAGTAGACTTTGAAATCGAAGGCGAATATCCGCAGTTTGGTAATAACGATCCGCGCGTTGATGACCTGGCCTGCGACCTGGTTGAACGTTTCATGAAAAAAATTCAGAAACTCACCACCTACCGCAATGCCGTACCGACACAGTCTGTGCTGACCATTACCTCTAACGTGGTTTATGGTAAGAAAACGGGCAATACACCGGATGGTCGTCGCGCCGGCGCGCCTTTCGGTCCAGGTGCCAACCCAATGCATGGACGCGATCAGAAAGGCGCCGTCGCTTCGCTGACCTCTGTGGCTAAACTGCCCTTCGCCTACGCGAAAGATGGTATCTCCTACACCTTCTCTATCGTGCCGAATGCGCTGGGTAAAGACGACAACGTGCGTAAAGCTAACCTTGCTGGCCTGATGGATGGTTACTTCCATCATGAAGCGAGTATTGAAGGCGGCCAACACCTTAATGTGAACGTGATGAACCGCGAGATGCTACTGGATGCGATGGAACATCCGGAAAACTATCCGCAGCTGACCATCCGCGTGTCCGGCTATGCCGTCCGCTTCAACTCGCTGACGAAAGAGCAGCAGCAGGATGTGATCACCCGTACCTTTACTAACTCGCTATAAGCCTGATGCTTTAAGCTGTAAAAAGGCTCCTTCGGGAGCCTTTTCTCCAAGGCCCGTTTTGTCTGCGCTCTCACGGCAGAAATCAGTCAAAACCGACTTTATCATCGAGCACAACAGAGAGTGTGCGCCTGCTACAGGCTAACCTGGAGAAACATCGCAATGTCTTGCAACGGTCGTATCCACTCATTCGAATCATGCGGGACGGTTGACGGTCCCGGCATCCGTTTTATTACTTTCTTCCAGGGTTGCCTGATGCGCTGCCTCTACTGCCATAACCGCGATACCTGGGACACGCACGGCGGAAAAGAGATCACCGTCGAAGAGCTGATGAAAGATGTGCTTTCCTACCGCCACTTTATGAACGCCTCTGGCGGCGGCGTAACCGCCTCCGGCGGCGAAGCAATTTTACAGGCTGAATTTGTGCGCGACTGGTTCCGTGCCTGTAAAGCGGAAGGCATTCATACCTGCCTGGATACCAACGGCTTTGTGCGCCGCTACGATCCGGTAATCGACGAACTGCTGGACGTCACCGATCTGGTCATGCTCGATCTCAAGCAGGTGAACGATGACGTCCATCAGATTCTGGTGGGCGTCTCTAACCATCGCACACTCGGCTTTGCCCGCTACCTGCAAAAAAAAGGCAAGCGCACCTGGATCCGTTATGTGGTCGTACCCGGCTATTCCGACGACGACGATTCAGCGCATCGGCTCGGTGAATTCACGCGGGATATGGATAACGTTGAAAAAATTGAGCTGCTGCCTTATCACGAGCTCGGCAAGCATAAATGGATTGCGATGGGCGAAGAGTACAAGCTTGAGGGCGTGAAGCCGCCAACGAAAGAGACCATGGAGCGCGTGAAAAACATTCTTACCAGCTACGGTCATCATGTTATGTATTAATGAAAAGGGAGCCCAGGGCTCCCTTTTCATTTCTTTGTCGTGCTTAAGACAGCGACGCAGAAATATCAGGCGTGCGCCACCGGCGTCGCCTGATGATCGGCTTTACGCAGCAGCATCATCAGATAGACCAGCGCCACACCGGCAATCATCACAAACAGAATGCGATCGGAATAACTCTGCATCAGCACTGCCGTCATGCTGGGGCCAGCCAGGCTGCCGATGGTATAGCTTAACAGCAGCGCCTGATTCATCGCTACCAGCTCATGATGCGCTACGGTCTCGCAGGCCCATGACATCGCAACCGGATAGAGCGTAAAACCTGCCAGACCCAGCACAAAGAGCGCCGGCGCCATTGCGGCATTGGTCAGCATAGCAATTGCGCCTAAAATCACGACAAACACCTGAACGCGCAGTACCAGCAGGCGGCCAAAGCGATCCGCCAGGCGGCCTACAGGCCACTGCCCGACGATGCCGGCACTGACCAGCAGCGCCATCCAGTAGCCGACGTTCGCGTCGCTCATGCCCTGATGCGAGAGATAGAGCGGCATCAGCCCATAGAGCGATCCCAGCACGATGCCGGAAATAATACAGCCGTTAATGCCAAGTCGAGAGCTACGACGACGCAGCATTGGCCAGATCTTGCCCGGCGCGGCGTCGGTCGCCTCACCTGCGGCGGTGACCTTTACGAATACCAGCGGCAGAATGGCGCAGATCATCAGCGCGGTCAGCCAGGGGATTACGCTGAACAGCTCGGTTGAGACTTTGCTAACCAGCAGCTGGCCTGCCACGGTGCCAAGATAGTAGACAATCATGTAGGCGGCCAGCAGCTGGCCGCGATTGCGTACCGTACCGCTGCAGAGCAGCGCGCTCTCTACCACCACCCAAATTAACGCGCAGCCGACGCCAGCGCCAAAGCGCAGCAGCGACCAGGCCCAAAAACCATCCATCATAAGTAAGCCAAAGGTCGCAGCAGCAAATACTGCGGTGGCCAGATAGTAGCTACGGTTAAAACCGTAATGCTTGATCAGCCAGCCGGCCAGCAGCGTGCCAGCCAGATTACCGGTATAGAAAGAGGAACTCACCACGCCTACCTGCCAGGTATCCAGCGCATCGTGAGTCAGCCACAGCGGAACCAGCGTATTAAGCACAGCAATGGCAATCGTCAGCAAAAGCAGGCCGCAAAGCAGCAGCACCACGGGACGTGACCAGGTGGACATAGAAATAAAACCAAAGAAGAGAGAGGAAGTTGCGCGCAGTTTGCCACTGGCTAATTTAAAGGAAAAGCACAAAAAAATGGCGCAGCACATTTTGCTGCTGGATAATTTAATTTATTAATCTTCAGTAGGTTATAGAAGTGTCAAACGAGACCATATTTGCTGCTATCCTGATGAAAAACAGGCTTTTTGGACGCGACGCGGTCGCGCAGGTCGATAACGTTTATTTCTGATAGATTATTGCCGCGAAGGGCTTCAAATATAAAAAAACCCGGACAGGTCCGGGTTTCTGCTTAATGCGCGTATCAGCCGATAAACTCGACGCCGTTCATATAGGGGCGCAATACTTCCGGCACCTGGATACGGCCGTCAGCCTGCTGGTAATTTTCCAGCACCGCAACCAGCGTACGGCCTACCGCCAGGCCCGAGCCATTCAGGGTGTGCACCAGACGCGGCTTCTTGTCGGTTTTGCTGCGGCAGCGCGCCTGCATGCGACGCGCCTGGAAATCCCACATATTGGAGCAAGAGGAGATTTCACGATAGGTATTCTGCGCCGGCAGCCAGACTTCCAGATCGTACGTCTTGGTAGAACCGAAGCCCATGTCGCCGGTGCAAAGGAGCACTTTGCGGTACGGCAGGTTCAGCAGCTGCAGCACTTTCTCTGCGTGGCCCACCAGCTCTTCCAGCGCATCCATCGAGGTTTCCGGCGCGACAATCTGCACCATCTCCACCTTGTCGAACTGATGCATGCGGATCAGGCCGCGCGTGTCGCGTCCGTAAGAGCCGGCCTCAGAGCGGAAGCAAGGCGTATGCGCGGTCAGTTTGATCGGCAGACTCTCCTCTTCAACAATCTCGTCGCGCACCAGGTTGGTCAGTGGCACTTCCGCGGTCGGGATCAGCGCATAGTTGCTGCTCTCTGACTCCTCTTCCAGCGGTCGGGTATGGAACAGATCTTCGCCAAACTTCGGCAGCTGACCGGTACCGTACAGGGTCGCATGGTTGACCAGATAAGGCACGTAGGTTTCCAGATAGCCGTGCTGCTCAGTGTGCAGGTCGATCATAAACTGGCTAAGGGCGCGATGCAGACGGGCAATCTGTCCCTGCATCACTACAAAGCGCGAGCCCGTTAGCTTGACCGCAGAGGCGAAGTCTAAGCCTTTCGCCATCTCTCCCAGCTCCACGTGATCTTTCGCCGGGAAATCGAACTGGCGTGGCTCGCCCCAGCGGCTGACCTCCAGATTCTCGCTGTCATCTTTGCCCAACGGCACCTCGTCCGCAGGCAGGTTCGGCAGCGCCAGGGTAAAGTCACGAATTTCAATCTGCAGGGCATCCAGTTCCGCTTTGGCCGCATCCAGGCGTTCGCCCAGCGCGTTCACTTCCTGACGCAGCGGCTCGATATCTTCCCCACGTGCTTTGGCCTGACCGATGGATTTGGATCGGGAGTTACGCTCGGCCTGCAGATTTTCCGTTTCTACCTGCAGGACTTTACGGCGCTCTTCTAAGGAGCGCAGCGTTTCCACATCCAGTTTGAATCCTCGGCGTGCCAGTTTTTCTGCGACTGCGTCTGGCTCATTACGCAGCAGATTGGGATCGAGCATGCTTATCCTGTGTAATAAAAGGTTAAAAAAAGGGGTGCATTCCCGCTGGAATGCATTGAAATCCTTGCTCACCTTACCGTAACGCCTGTTTTAGCGGTAGCGTTTTGTCGGGCTATTTTGATCCTGTTCAGCCAGCCAGGCGAGCTTTTCACCAATTTTGCCTTCGAGGCCACGCTGGGTCGGTGTGTAGTAGCGCGTCTGCGCCATTTCCGGTGGAAAATAGACCTCGCCTGCCGCATAGGCATGCGCTTCGTCATGGGCGTAGCGGTACTCTTTGCCCAGGCCCATCTCTTTCATCAGGCGGGTCGGCGCGTTGCGCAGGTGCTCCGGCACGTCATAATCGGGATGCTCGCGCGCATCGCGCATCGCCGCTTTGAAGGCGTTATAAACGGCGTTGCTTTTCGGCGCGCAGGCAAGATAGACGATCGCCTGAGCGATAGCACGTTCCCCTTCGGCAGGCCCAACGCGGGTAAAGCAGTCCCAGGCGGCGATCGCCACCTGCATAGCGCGCGGATCGGCGTTGCCGACATCTTCCGAGGCGATCGCCAGCAGGCGTCGCGCGACATAGAGCGGATCGCCGCCGGCGGTGATAATGCGTGCATACCAGTAAAGCGCCGCATCCGGCGCTGAACCGCGGACCGATTTATGCAGTGCCGAAATCAGATCGTAAAAGCGGTCGCCTTTGTTGTCGAAGCGCGCGGCGCGCTCACCAGACACTTCAGTCAGCAGCTGCGGCGTCAGCTCGCGTTTGCCCTGCGCGTTGCTCTCCGCCATATCTGCCATCATTTCCAGCGTGTTGAGCGCGCGACGCGCATCGCCGCTGACCAGTTCGGCGATCATACGCCGCGTATTGTCCGGCAGAAGAATATCGCTGTCGCCATAACCGCGCGTTTTGTCCTGCATCGCCTGATCGAGCACCTGCTCAATATCTTCCGTGGTCAGCGATTTCAGCAGATAGACGCGCGCGCGTGAGAGCAGTGCGGAGTTAAGTTCAAACGAAGGGTTTTCGGTTGTGGCGCCGATAAAAGTAATGGTGCCGTCTTCGATATGCGGCAAAAACGCATCCTGCTGACTTTTGTTGAAGCGGTGCACTTCGTCGACGAACAGAATGGTGCGGCGGCCGACCTGACGGCTATGGCGCGCCCGCTCGATCGCCTCGCGGATCTCTTTGACACCCGAGGTGACGGCGGAGATACGCTCGACGTCGGCATTGCCGTAGCGCGCGATAATCTCCGCCAGCGTGGTTTTACCTGTACCCGGCGGCCCCCAAAGAATCATCGAGTGCAGATGGCCAGCCTCGATTGCGCGCGGCAAAGGCTTGCCGGGCGCCAGCAGATGCTGCTGCCCGATATACTGCTTAAGCGTTTCGGGGCGCATACGCGCCGCCAGCGGCTTAAAATCTTCAGAGGAAAAATCCAGAGACAGATTACCCACGCTCACCTCACTGACGCTGGTCGTCTACCGTCACCCCTTTAGGTGGCGTGAAGGTAAACTTATCGGGACTGATAGCGCCGTTTTTCTGGCTTTTAAGCTGATAGCTGCTGCGCTGGCCATCCTGCTCAATGGCGCTGAACTGATTAATGGTGCCCGTCGGGGTAACCGAAAGCGTGAACTGTTTGAGATTGCCGTCGCTGTTTTTCGGCGTCAGCTCAAACGTATCGCCCTGCTGTTTAATGTTGTACTGCTGCCAGTCACTCGGCTGGTTGCGGGCAATCAGCATAAAAGGTGTGTTGCTGGTGGCGTTTTTCAGCAGGCTGACGCTCGCCTGTTCCACAAATGGGTTGTAGAACCACAGGTTTTTACCGTCAGAGATAATCACGCTCTCGTCCGGCGCGGTCATGTGCCAGTTAAACAGGCTGGGACGCTTCACCCACAGCTCGCCTTCGCCTTCCTGCACGTTGGCGCCGCTGCTGTCGGTGACTTTCTGGGTGAAGCTGGCGTGGAAGCTGTTAACTTTGTTCAGACGCTGCTGCAGATCGCTGGAGGCGTCCGCCATTACGCTGGCAGACGCAAAAACGGCCAACAGGCCAGACACGATTACGCTTGTTTTCATCCGCTTCAATTCCTTATTTATCTCTATCCAGTGAATACCGTTTTAATTCTGGTTGCCGTTTTAGCATTGAGCCAGGAGAAAAACCCGAAAGCTTTCTCTGATATAAGGGGAAAATGCCACCTGAACAATGGGCCAGTAAAAACTGGCCCATGATTGTTTGTTGCAAAGCGTGTCGCGCTACATTTCGTGCGGCGGCGGTGAAAGCACTTCGCGGTTGCCGTTGTGGCCTGGCTCTGAGACGATACCCTGCGCCTCCATCTGTTCGATAATGCGCGCGGCGCGGTTATAGCCGATACGGAACTGGCGCTGTACGCCAGAGATAGAGGCGCGTCGCTTGTCGACCACAAAGGCTACTGCCTGGTCGAACAGCGGATCCAGCTCTTCGTCGCCTTCCAGACCTCCGCCACCGCCCTCGCTCTCCTCGCCGGCGGTAATGCTTTCAATGTACTGCGGACGTCCACGCGCCTTCCAGTCCTGCACCACGGCGTGTACTTCCTGATCGCGCACGAAGGCGCCATGCACGCGCACCGGCATTGAGGAGTTAGGCGGCATATAGAGCATGTCACCCATGCCCAGCAGCGATTCAGCACCGCCCTGGTCAAGGATGGTGCGCGAGTCAATTTTACTTGAGACGGTAAAGGCGATGCGCGTCGGGATATTGGCCTTGATCAGGCCGGTAATCACATCCACTGACGGGCGCTGGGTCGCCAGCACCAGGTGGATGCCCGCGGCGCGCGCTTTCTGCGCCAGACGCGCAATCAGCTCTTCCACCTTTTTGCCGACCGCCATCATCAGGTCGGCAAACTCATCCACCAGCACCACGATGTAAGGCAGTTTTTCCAGCACCGGCGGCGTCATATCCATACTGTCGCCAGGCTTCCAGAACGGGTCGGGAATCGGACGGCCCATCGCTTCAGCCTGTTCAACTTTTTCGTTGTAACCGGCAAGGTTACGCACGCCGAGTGCCGACATCAGCTTGTAGCGACGCTCCATCTCGCCGACGCTCCAGCGCAGCGCGTTAGCTGCGTCTTTCATATCGGTAACGACTTCAGTCAGCAGATGCGGGATGCCCTCATAGACCGACAGCTCAAGCATTTTCGGGTCGATCATGATAAAGCGCACCTCTTCCGGCGTCGCCTTATAGAGCATGCTGATGATCATGGTGTTAACGCCAACCGACTTACCGGAACCTGTCGTACCAGCAACCAGCAGGTGCGGCATCTTCGCCAGATCGGCGACCACCGGCTGACCGGCGATATCTTTGCCCAGCACGACCGCCAGCGGCGACGGGTTGTCGCGGAATTTGGCGCAGTCGAGCACTTCGCGCAGGTAGACGGTCTGACGATGTTTGTTAGGCAGCTCCAGGCCAACATAAGGCTTGCCGGGGATCACCTCAACGACACGCACCGCTACCGCAGAGAGCGAACGCGCCAGATCGCGCGACAGATTGGAGATGCGCGCGGCTTTGACGCCCGGGGCCAGATCCAGCTCGAAACGGGTAATAACCGGGCCCGGCGAGATGCCGACCACTTCCGCTTTGACGCGATAGTCGCCCAGTCGCGCCTCAACCAGGCGCGCCGTTTGCTCCAGCGCAAACATATCGACCGGCTCCTCTTCCGCAGGCGGAGAGGTAAGCAGATCAAGCGTTGGCAGCGGCGTGGAGGGTTTCTCCAGCGGCTGGTTATGACGCATCAGGAAAGGATGAATCAGGCTGTTATCCAGCGAAGCGGGCTGTGAAGTCGTCGGCTGCGCAGCGGCAGGTGCTGGCGACTGAAACACGGGCGTTGGCTCAGGCTCGGCGACAGGAGCCTGAAACGCGGGCGCTGGCTCCGGCCCGGCGGCAGGCGCGAAAGCAGCTGCAGGTTCGAACGCGCTGGAGACCGGCGGCGCGGCCACGGAAACTGCTGGCTGGGCAGCCGCCGCTTCCGCGGGCTGCTGCCACGGCGTATGCGTCGCCGCGGGCGCTTCCGGCTCTGGGGCGCTGGCGATAGTAAAGATCGGTTCGTTCGGCCCCTCATCCACCAGATCTTTCATCGGCGAGAAGTCGAATGCGGCGGAGGTATCCAGGCTAAAGGCGGGTGCCTTCTCTTCCTGTTCTTCGGCGGCGTAGCGCTGCTGCTGCTGAGCGGCAAACTGCTGCGCCAGCGCAGCCTGTTCGATCGCCTCTTCAGCTTCAGGTTCCTCTTCCCGCTGCCAGCTCTCGCCGTAACGCTGCTGCTGCTGACTGGCGAACGCGTCACGCAGCTGCGCCTGCTCTTCAGCCTGCTGCTGTTCCGACCATTCGGCGTGCGAATCTGCTGGACGATCGGTCTCGGCGCGCTGCTGCTCCTGCGCTTTGGCTTTTTCTTCCGCCATACGCTGAGAAGGCAGCTTAATGCCGTAGGAGGCGAGCTCGCGGCGCGTCGGCAGTTTTACCGGATTAGGACGCGGCAGCGCCGGTCCAATGCCCTGCTTCACCTGCGGATTGTGGTTGGTTTCTGGAGCGATATCGAACAGCGGCGCAGAGCTTGCCTGCGCCGCCGCGGCAGCGGTGGTCACGCTTGCTGCGGCGGTCATATCGGCGTCGCGCCAGTTGCCCATCTGCGGACCTTCATCCTCTTCCCAGCCGGTAAACGCGGGCGCGGCAGTTTCTTGCGGCATCTCAAAACGGTAGCGCGGCGGCTCGGCAGGCACAGCAGGCTGTTCGGCCGCTGGCGTATAGGGGGCGGACTGCTGAGGCGCGGAGAAAGCGTCAGGCGCCGTAGCCTGCCCGGCGGCTGACGGCTGTACGGCCGCGACAGGCGCGGCGGACGTTGCAGCAGGCGCGGAGGGTGTCGGCGCCGATGCCGAAGTATCAAACGCTGGCGTAGCCGCAGCCGCCGGAGCGGGCGTAACGGCCGATGCGGCATTCGCCGCCGGAGAAGCCGCAGTCGCCGCTGACGACGCGACAGCTGATACGCCTGCAGCCTGAGCGGCCGACGTCAGCGCAGCATCCGTTGCCGCAGCGGCTTTCGCCAGCAGCGGATCGCCAGCATCAGGCGCCGCGCGATCGGCCTGAGCACGCGGCGCGGCCAGCAGCACATCTTCGTCATCCTGCACGGCCGCCTTAACGCGCGGCGCGACGTCAGCGTCGTCCTCATCTTCCTGCCAGGGTTCGTCACGGCGCGAACGGTTGCTGGCGAACGTCAGCACGCCCATCACCACGCCGCCGATGCGCTCGGCGATGGTCAGCCACGACCAGCCCGTATAGAGCGTAATGCCTGCCGCCCAGACGCAGAGCAGCGCCAGCGTGCCGGTAGCTGGCGAGAACCAGGGCGCAATGGCGTTGCTCACCAGGCTGCCGATAACGCCACCGGAGGCGAAATACCAGATATCGTCGGCGTTGAGCGCAGCCAGCCCGCAGGTGGTCACCACCAGCGCCAGCACGCCGATCAGGCGCAGGCCGATAGCGAAATAGTCGATATAGTCCTGCCGATCGCGCTGACGAAACGCGATCCAGCACAGACCGACGATCACCGGCGGAATGGCATAGGCCATCACGCCGAAAATAAACAGCAGCGTATCCGCCAGCCAGGCGCCCATGCCGCCGCCGAGATTATGGATCGGCTCATGCCAGGCAGTTTGCGACCAGCTCGGATCGGAAGGATTGAAGCTGACGAGCGAGACCATCAGATAGACGGCGAAAAGCGAGACGAGAATCAGCAACGCTTCCAGCAGACGACGTCCACTGCTCAGCGGTTTTAACGAAACTTCTTTGTCTTCTGTGTATTCCTGGCTCAAGAGAACTCTCCAGGTGCCTGTAAATTATGAAGGCAACAGCGTCGGGCAAGCCCGACGCTGGTCCTGTATGAATTCACAGGAGTGTATCGAAATATCGCAGGTTTTGCACCTGCGCTGCGTTATCGGGTTTTGATCACCAGCCGATTGCTCTGTTTGACCTCTTCCATCACCACGTAAGTGCGGGTGTCGTTGACCCCCGGCAGGCGCAGCAGGGTTTCGCCAAGCAGCTTACGGTAGGCGGACATATCCGGCACGCGCGTCTTCAGCAGGTAGTCGAAGTCGCCGGAAACCAGGTGACACTCTTGAGTTTCCTCAAGTTTTTGCACAGCGGCGTTAAACTGTTCAAACACATCCGGTGCGCCACGATTCAGAGTAATCTCAACAAAAACCAGCAGTGACGCATCGAGATAGTGCGGGTTAAGTTGCGCGGTATAGCCAAGAATAAAACCCTGACGTTCCAGACGACGCACACGCTCAAGACATGGCGTAGGCGATAATCCTACGCGTTTGGAAAGCTCTACGTTGGAAATACGACCATCTTTCTGAAGCTCATTCAGAATATTTCTGTCGATTCTGTCGAGATCTTTTCCGGGGCGTTTCTTATTGTCTACCATTATTATTGTCTCTCTTAATTCCTTCCCTTTACCTGCCACGCCCTGGAAACGTTCACTGTTCAAGGCATTAGTGAAGCGAAAAAATCAGAGCCTGTGCGCGGTCGCGCATCCATCCGCATGACGCATGTTGTCTGTCCACATCATGCGTCATTACCCAGGTCAGGCTGTAATTTATCGGCGAAAAAAGGCAAAACCAGGCACGAAAACCTGTTTCGACTCTCTTCTTCTGCATCGCTTCTGCCATTGTTTTCGCAAAAGCGCAGGCGATTGTCAAAGTAAAAAGACCAAATTCAGGACAAGATGCCAGACAGACCGCTGGGTAACTGTTTTTAAATGAGAATTTTTGTACTCTTGCACCACTAAAAACCGATAAATGCCCCTTTTTAGCGCAGCTGGCGTGCAAAACCCGCCATTATCGTCTACGCCGTTTGCAGCTATCGGTAACAAAATTTTCCAGCCCTTTTTTTGCCACGGTAAATTCCCTACAATCCCAGGTCATGTAGTCAGCCGAATGAAACTGAGGATCATATGAGTACGGCCAAACACAGTAAATTGCTCATTCTGGGCTCAGGCCCGGCGGGTTATACCGCGGCGGTCTATGCTGCCCGCGCTAACCTGAACCCGGTGCTGATCACCGGCCTCGAAAAAGGCGGTCAGCTGACCACCACCACCGAGGTAGAGAACTGGCCCGGCGACCCGCACGATCTCACTGGCCCCTCGCTGATGGAACGCATGCATGAGCATGCTGAGAAATTCAATACGGAAATCATTTTCGACCATATTCACACCGTCGATCTGCAGAACCGTCCGTTTCGTCTTATCGGCGACAGCGCCGAATACACCGCTGACGCGCTGATTATCGCGACTGGCGCATCGGCGCGCTATCTGGGACTCCCTTCCGAAGAGGCGTTTAAAGGCAAAGGGGTTTCCGCCTGTGCGACCTGCGACGGTTTCTTTTACCGCAATCAGAAAGTCGCGGTTATCGGCGGCGGCAACACCGCAGTGGAAGAGGCGCTCTATCTGGCGAACATCGCGGCGGAAGTGCACCTGATTCATCGTCGCGACAGCTTCCGCGCGGAAAAAATCTTAATTGACCGCCTGATGGAAAAAGTGCGCAGCGGCAATATCGTGCTGCACACCGATCGCACGCTGGAAGAGGTCGTGGGCGATCAGATGGGCGTGACTGGCCTGACGCTGCGCTCGACGCAGAACGAAGCGGAAACCGAGTCGCTGGACGTGGCAGGTCTGTTTGTCGCCATTGGCCACAGCCCGAATACCGCGATCTTCGAAGGTCAGCTGGCGCTGGAGAATGGCTATATCAAGGTGCAGTCCGGCCTGCACGGGAACGCCACTCAGACCAGCATCCCCGGCGTGTTCGCCGCAGGTGACGTGATGGACCATATCTACCGCCAGGCGATCACCTCTGCCGGCACCGGCTGTATGGCCGCGCTGGACGCCGAGCGTTATCTTGACGGTCTGGTTAAAAACGATCGGTAAGTTGTTAATTAGCTGATCTAACTTATGCGGGGCGACTGTTTTTCAGTCGCCTTTTTTTATGCCGTCGTGCTAGATTCAGGCGCCTGAAGAGCTACCTTCTTATCCTTTCCTGGATATCGACAACGCTACGGTCTCGCATGAACAAAACCCGGCAACAGGAACTGACCCGCTGGCTGCGCCAGCAACGCGCTTATGGTGGCCGCTGGCTGCGGTTGACCTCGCTGTTTGGGCTGGCGAGCGCGCTGGTGATTATTGCCCAGGCCTGGCTGCTCGCCTTTTCGCTGCAGGCGCTGATCGTTGAGCAGCGGCCGCGCGCCGATCTGCTTCTCCCCTTCGCCCTTTTGCTGCTCTGCTTTGCGCTGCGCGCCCTGCTTAACTATGCACGCGAAGCCGCAGGATTTCGCGCTGGTCAGGCGATTCGTCAGGCGCTGCGTCAGCAGGTGCTGGATCGCCTTTCCGCGCTTGGCCCGGCGTGGATCCGCGGCAAACCAGCAGGCAGCTGGGCGACGCTGCTGCTGGAGCAGATCGAGGAGATGCAGGACTACTATGCGCGCTATCTGCCGCAGATGACGCTGGCGGCGCTGATCCCTTTGTGCATTTTGCTGACCGTTTTCCCGCTCAACTGGGCCGCCGGTTTGATCCTGCTGGCCACCGCGCCGCTGATCCCGCTGTTCATGGCGCTGGTCGGCATGGGCGCCGCCGACGCCAACCGCCGTAACTTTACTGCGCTGGCGCGCCTCAGCGGCGATTTCCTCGATCGGCTGCGCGGGCGCGAGACCCTGCGCCTGTTTCATCGCGCCGAAGCAGAAACCGCTGCTATCGCCGCCTCCACCACCGATTTTCGCCAGCGCACCATGGAGGTGCTGCGCCTCGCCTTTCTCTCCTCCGCCGTACTGGAGTTTTTCGCGTCGCTGGCGATTGCGGTGGTGGCGGTTTACTTCGGCTTTTCCTATCTCGGCGAGCTTCATTTCGGCGCCTGGGGAAGCGGCGTTACGCTGTTTGCCGGTTTCGTCGCCCTGATCCTCGCGCCGGAATTCTTTCAGCCGCTGCGGGATCTCGGCGCGTTTTACCACGCCAAAGCGCAGGCGGTCGGCGGCGCGGAGGCGCTGGAGCGCTTTATGCGCGAGAGTCCGCAGCCTGCCGCCGCCGAAGGCGCGGCAACGCTTCCCGATGCTGCGCCGCTCGCCATTGTCGCTCAGGATGTGATTGCCCTGAGCCCAGAGGGCAAAAGCCTGTGCGGTCCCCTCAGTTTTACGCTTGCGGCCGGCGAGCGCGTGGCGCTGGTCGGCCAGAGCGGCGCAGGAAAAACCGTGCTGATGAATGTGCTGCTCGGCTTCCTGCCCTATCAGGGCTCGCTGCGCGTCAACGGCATTGAGCTGCGCGAGATGAGCCGCGCCTACTGGCAGCGGCAGATCGCCTGGCTTGGGCAAAACCCACAGCTGCCCGCCGGGACGCTGCAGGAGAATATCGTGATGGGAAACGAGCGAGACGACGTCGATCTGGACGCTCTGCTTACCGACTGCGGCGTCAGCGAATTTTTGCCGCGCCTTTCGGCAAGCCTGCAGACACCCGTCGGCGATGACGGCGCGGGGCTCTCTGTCGGCCAGGCACAGCGCATCGCGCTGGCGCGCGCGCTCTATAAGCCCGCGCGTCTGCTGCTGCTGGACGAGCCCGCCGCCAGCCTCGACAGCCGCAGCGAACAGCATGTGATGCGGGCGCTCGACAAAGCATCACGTCGCCAGACCACCCTGATGATCACCCACCAGCTCGATGCGCTGCAGCAGTGGGACGCAGTCTGGGTGATGCAGGAGGGTCAGCTGGCGCAGCAGGGCCACTGGCGCGATCTTATTGCCGAGCCGGGCCCGTTTCGCCAGATGGCCTCGCATCGTCAGAAGGAGATTTGCTGATGTTCGCCCTGCGTCCTTTCCTGCGCCTGTTTTTACGTCATCCCTGGCGGCTGTCGCTGGGCGTGTTGCTTGCTATTGTTACGTTACTCGCCAGCATTGGACTGCTGGCGCTGTCGGGCTGGTTTCTTGCCGCCTCGTCGCTGGCGGGCCTTGCCGGACTCTACAGTTTTAACTACATGCTGCCCGCCGCCGGTGTTCGCGGCGCGGCGATCTCGCGCACCGCCGCGCGCTATTTCGAGCGGCTGGTCAGCCATGACGCGACTTTCCGCGTTCTGCAACACCTGCGCGTCTTTACCTTCAGCCGGCTTATTGCGCTGGCACCGGGCCAGCTGGCAGCGTTCCGCCAGGGCGATCTGCTCAACCGCTTTGTCGGCGATGTCGATACCCTCGACCATCTCTATCTGCGGGTGATCGCGCCGCTGGCTGGCGCTTTTGTGGTGATTGTGGTGGTGACACTGGGCATCAGCCTGCTGGACGTGCGGCTGGCGCTAACCCTCGGCGGCATAATGCTGGCAACGCTGCTGCTGTTGCCGCCGCTGTTTTACCGGCTGGGCACACCAGCCGGGCGCGCCATTGCGCAGCAGCGCGCGCAGTGGCGACTGCGCCTCATGCACTGGCTGAGCGGACAGGCTGAACTGGCGATATATGGCCTCTCTGACCGCTGGCGTCAGCAGCTTGACCGTGATGAGGCGCGCTGGCAGCAAGCGCAGCGGCAACAGCAGCGTCTGCAGGCGCTGTCGCAAAGTTTACTGCTGCTGATAAGCGGCACCACCGTGACGCTGTTACTGTGGATGAGCGCCGCAAGCCTGACGCACGATGCTTCGTCCGGCGCGCTTATCGCGCTGGTGGTCTTCTGCGCGCTGGCCGCCTTTGAAGCGCTGGGCCCGGTTGCCGGTGCCTTTCTACCGCTGGCGCAGGTGATCGCCGCCGCGCAGCGCGTTAACGGCATAATCGGCCAGACGCCCGCCATCCGCTTTCCTGCCAGCGCGGCCAGCGCAGCGGGCAGCCTCTCGGTGTCGCTGGACCAGGTCACCTTCCGCTATCCGTATCGCTCCGAAGCGGTGCTGGAAGGATTTTCGCTACAGGTGCGGGCGGGTGAACGTGTGGCGCTGCTCGGTCCTACCGGCTGCGGTAAATCCACCCTGCTGGCGCTGCTGACGCGCGCCTGGGACGTGGAGGCGGGATCGATTACGCTACAGGACGTCGCGCTGCGCAGCTGGGATGAGAAATCGCTGCGTCAGCGCGTCAGCGTGGTGACGCAGCGCGTGCATCTGTTCAACCAGACGCTGCGCGAGAACCTGCGCGTGGCGCGTCCCGACGCCAGCGACGTGCAGCTCAACGCCGTACTGCGCCAGAGTGGGCTGACGCGGCTGCTTGAGAGTGAGGAAGGACTCAACGCCTGGCTTGGCGAAGGCGGTCGTCCGCTTTCGGGCGGCGAACTGCGTCGCCTGGCGATTGCGCGCGCGCTGCTGCATGACGGCGATCTCTGGCTGCTGGACGAACCCACCGAAGGGCTCGATGCCGCCACCGAACAGCAAATTTTAGCGCTGCTGCAGCGGGTCACCGCTGGCAAGACCCTGATAATGGTCACGCACCGCCTCAGCGGGCTGGAGACGCTTGATCGCCTCTGCGTGATGGAAAATGGCCAGATTGTCGAACAGGGCACGCATCACGAATTAATCTCAAAAGAGGGGCGCTACTGGCATTTCCAGCAGCGCTTTGCGCTATAGTCTTAGCGAAAAAGCGACGAGTAACGATGCGATGAGACTGGTGCAACTGTCACGGGAATCCCTTCATTTTCCTCCGCCAGAGATGGCGCTGCGCGAGCCGAATGGCCTGCTGGCGATGGGCGGCGATCTCTCCCCTGCCCGCCTGCTCAGCGCCTATCAGCACGGCATTTTTCCCTGGTTTTCGCCGGGCGATCCGATTTTGTGGTGGTCACCCGATCCCCGCGCGGTACTCGTGCCAGAAGCTTTCCATCTCAGCCGCAGCATGGCGCGGTTTCATCGCCGTTCGCCATACCGCGTCACCATGAATCACGCCTTTTTCGAGGTGGTGGAAGGCTGCGCCGCCGGTCGTCAGGAGGGCACCTGGATCACTTTCGAGGTCAAGCGCGCCTGGCAGCGCCTCTATGAGCTGGGCCATGCGCACTCCGTGGAGGTCTGGCAGGATCAGCAGCTGGTCGGTGGCATGTACGGCCTTGCGCTCGGGCAGATTTTCTGCGGCGAGTCGATGTTCAGCCGCAGCGAGAACGCCTCGAAAACCGCACTCTGGGTATTTTGTCAGCATTTCATAAAACATCAGGGCAGGCTGGTGGATTGTCAGGTTTTAAATCCGCACACCGCCTCGCTGGGCGCGCGCGAGATACCGCGCGTCGACTATTTGCAGTATGTTCAGACCCTTGCCTGGCAGCCCGTCAGCGCCGGCTGCTGGCGTACTCAAACCCTTTTTTAAGCCTGCGCAGATGTTTTGCACACAATCAGACGCAAAAGTGGTATAATAGTCGCGTTTGGTATGTCGTCCGCGCTTCGCAACGGCGAGCCGGAATTGCCAGGCTGGGAATCACAACGCACTCCCGGAACTGTTTCAGATGAGCGCGTGTTACCGCCTACTGACGCAGATTCTTAGCCCGTTAATCCCCCGCAGACGTCACATAAACACCCGAATTTAACCGAGATGCTTGTGCCCTCGCGCGAAGCACGGCGAAGCGTTGGCCTTACCGCCAACGTTTCTTTACATAAATCGTGGAATTCGGCATTATCTTGCCGGTTCACTGAAAGCTAGTCCACCCAGAGGATTCGATGGCCAAAGAAGACAATATTGAAATGCAAGGTACCGTACTGGATACGTTACCTAACACCATGTTCCGTGTAGAACTCGAGAACGGTCACGTGGTTACCGCTCATATCTCCGGTAAAATGCGCAAAAACTACATCCGCATCCTGACGGGCGACAAAGTGACTGTTGAGCTGACCCCGTACGACCTGAGCAAAGGCCGCATTGTCTTCCGTAGTCGCTAAGCGGCTTCGTTTCGCTTTCGCCGCCTGAACGGCGGTGAAAAAAAAGGCCAGATTCGCATCTGGCCTTTTCTATTTCTATCGCACGGCGCTTAGTGAACCGTGCCTTCCGTTTTGCGTTTTTCCGCGCTGAGGAAGTGGTAGGTCAACTGGTTCTTCTCTTTGTCGAGCGCCACCGAAACCGATCCGCCATCCACCAGCGAGCCAAACAGCAATTCGTTGGCCAGCGGTTTCTTGAGGTTTTCCTGCACCGTACGCGCCATCGGACGCGCGCCCATCGCCTTGTCGTAGCCCTTCTCTGCCAGCCAGTCGCGCGCTTCGTCGCTGACCTCCAGCGAGACGCCCTTCGCATCCAGCTGCGCCTGCAGTTCGACAATAAATTTGTCCACGACCTGATGGATCACTTCCGGTGACAGGTGGCGGAACCAGATAATGTTGTCGAGACGGTTGCGGAACTCCGGCGTAAAGATCTTTTTAATCTCTTCCATCGCGTCGGTGCTGTTGTCCTGATGGATCAGACCAATCGATTTACGCTCGGTTTCACGTACGCCCGCGTTGGTGGTCATCACCAGCACCACGTTGCGGAAGTCCGCTTTACGGCCGTTGTTATCCGTTAGCATGCCGTTGTCCATGACCTGCAGCAGCAGGTTGAAGACGTCCGGATGCGCTTTCTCGATTTCGTCAAGCAGCACCACCGCATGCGGATGCTTGATCACCGCATCGGTCAGCAGGCCGCCCTGATCGAAACCGACATAGCCCGGAGGCGCACCAATCAGGCGGCTCACCGTATGACGTTCCATATACTCGGACATATCGAAACGCAGCAGCTCGATGCCAAGCGCCTTCGCCAGCTGAACCGTAACCTCGGTTTTCCCAACCCCAGTCGGACCGGCGAACAGGAAGGAGCCGACAGGTTTACGATCCTGGCCCAGTCCGGCGCGGCTCATTTTAATCGCTTCGGTCAGGGCTTCAATGGCGTTATCCTGGCCGAACACCAGCATTTTCAGGCGATCGCCAAGATTTTTCAGCGTGTCGCGGTCGGTTGCTGACACGCTCTTCTCAGGGATGCGCGCGATACGCGCCACCACGCTCTCGATATCGGAGACGTTGATGGTCTTCTTGCGCTTGCTGGCTGGCATCAGACGCGCCCGCGCCCCCGCTTCGTCGATCACGTCAATCGCTTTGTCCGGCAGATGACGGTCGTTGATATATTTCACCGCCAGCTCCACCGCGGCGCGCACCGCTTTTGCGGTATAGCGCACGTCGTGGTGCGCTTCATATTTCGGCTTGAGACCGTTCAGGATCTGCACGGTTTCATCCAGCGTCGGCTCGGTGATATCGATCTTCTGGAAGCGACGCGCCAGCGCGCGATCTTTTTCGAAGATATTGCTGAACTCCTGATAGGTGGTTGATCCCATCACGCGGATTTTCCCGCTGGAGAGCAGCGGCTTAATCAGGTTCGCCGCATCGACCTGGCCGCCGGATGCCGCGCCTGCGCCGATGATCGTATGGATCTCATCGATAAACAGAATGCTGCTGTTATCCTGCTCCAGCTGTTTCAGCAAGGCTTTAAAGCGCTTCTCAAAATCGCCGCGATATTTGGTGCCCGCCAGCAGCGAACCGATATCGAGCGAGTAGATAGTGCACTCCTTCATCACCTCCGGTACGTCGCCCTGCACAATGCGCCAGGCCAGGCCTTCCGCGATGGCAGTTTTACCGACGCCCGACTCGCCCACCAGCAGCGGGTTATTTTTACGGCGGCGGCACAGCACCTGAACGGTACGCTCCAGCTCTTTGTCGCGACCAATCAGCGGATCGATTCCGCCGACGCGAGCAAGCTGATTAAGATTGGTGGTGAAGTTTTCCATACGATCCTCCCCGCCTGCTTGCTCTTCGTTGACCGGGTTCTCACTGTGCGGCGCCTGACCGGGTTCGTCTTTGCGCGTGCCGTGAGAAATGAAGTTCACCACGTCTAGACGGCTGACTTCATGTTTGCGCAGCAGATAGGCCGCCTGCGACTCCTGCTCGCTGAAGATGGCGACCAGCACATTGGCGCCAGCAACTTCGCTGCGGCCCGATGACTGGACATGGAATACCGCGCGCTGCAGAACGCGCTGGAAGCTGAGCGTGGGTTGGGTATCGCGCTCCGCTTCACTGGCGGGCAGCACCGGTGTGGTTTGTTCAATGAAAGCTTCGAGTTCTTGCCGCAGCGCGACAATATCGACGGTACAGGCTTCCAGTGCCTCTCTGGCCGACGGGTTGCTGAGCAGAGCCAGCAACAAATGCTCGACGGTCATAAACTCATGACGGTGCTCACGCGCTCTGGCGAAAGCCATGTTTAAACTGAGTTCCAGTTCTTGATTGAGCATAGGCACCTCCCCCAATTATCGCTCTGACAACCTCACCTTCACTATATGAGGGCGAGTTCAGGCTTTTTCCAGCGTACACAGCAATGGATGCTGATTCTCCCGCGCGTACTTGTTCACCATAGCGACTTTGGTCTCGGCTACTTCGGCGGTAAAGACACCGCAGATCGCCTTCCCGTGATAGTGAACTTTCAGCATCAGTTGCGTTGCACGTTCAACATCATAAGAAAAGAACTTTTGCAGAACGTCAATAACAAATTCCATAGGTGTATAATCGTCATTATTCAGGATGACTTTATACATAGAGGGCGGCTGCAGTCCCTCTTTTGCTTTGTCTTCGGCCAGGTGTTCAAAGTTAAGCCAGTCGTTAGTATTTGCCATAATGTTCCGTTGAAATTCTGCACATCGGTACGGACGATTTGCTGTCCATACGTAGAGTTTAACACGCCTGTCAAGCACGCCTCGGCTACAGCGATTTTTCGCGAAAAAAACCGCGCGCGACCTGTATCACAAAATTCGCAATAGCGTTAACTGACTCAAATTTTGATGATTTTATCCCTGCGCTCTCCGGTGGTTTGCTTGACGCCAGGGGCCCTTTCTCTACATTCTACAGACACAAGCTGATTGAGTTTTAAACAAACTCGACCCCAGCTTTAATTTACTCACCTGATTATCAAAATGTCTTGCGAGGGAAGTAAAAGCATGGAGACGGGTACTGTTAAATGGTTCAATAACGCCAAGGGCTTCGGCTTTATCTGTCCGATCGGTGGCGGAGAAGATATCTTCGCGCACTACTCTACGATTCAGATGGATGGCTACAGAACATTAAAAGCCGGGCAACAAGTTCAGTTTGATGTTCATCAGGGCCCAAAAGGCAATCATGCCAGTCTGATCGTGCCGGTGGACGTTGTACAGCACGCCTGAACGGCTATCACCCCATTCTGAACGCTCCCCCAAAAAATGCCAGCCGTGTCGCTGGCATTTTATTTTATTGCGCACGTGCGGTTAATCCGCTTTGCCGCGCGCCAGCCACATCACGCGCGAAAACAGCTGGCGCATCAGCGGCGGCATCGCCTGTTCTCCGCGCTCAGCGGCGGCGGTCGCGACGGCAATGGCCAGCTCCGGCTTGGAGGCGTGCTGGAGAGCTTTGCTAATAATACGCCTGGGGCTCATCGCCGCATTTAACGGCAGGTGCGCCATCTGCAGATAGACCGCTTTAAAGCCTGCGCCGAACAGGTAGTGCTCCATATCAGGCGCCGGCAGCTGCGTCAGGTAGTGGTCACTCTCATCGTGCGGCGCCAGCTGACTGCGCGCCGTGGCGGCATATTTATTGCCAGCGTCGTCGCCGTCGGTCAGCACATGCCAGGCGATGCCCATGCGCGCGGCGAACCTCAGCAGCGGCTTCAGGCCCGCCTGCGCAAACTCGATCACCTTCACCCCTTCCGCCGCGAAATGGTAGCCGCACTGACGCGCCAGCTCGTTGATGATCCAGACTTCGGTTTCGCCTTCCACCAGCAGCCAGCAGCGGGCGAACAGTGCCGACGGTCGGTTAACGCGAATATGAAAACCGATACGGCGGCTCTCTTCGGCGCTCAATCCCTGCGGGCCGATGCGCCAGGCGGCGACGCGCGTCGGTTCGCGCACCAGCCGACAAACATTTTCCACCGGCGTCAGCGACAGCAGTTCGCCGGAGTTGGTAGTGGCGATTTTCTGCAGCGGGATAAGATCGAGCAGGTTCCAGGTCACCGACAGCATAATCGGATGCAGCCGGGTTTCCGGATCTTCTATCAGCAGCAGCGGGCGCGCGTCGGGCGAGAGCCCCACCGCGCCGCGCGCCTGTGCCAGCAGAACGAACATGCGCAGCAGCACGATCTGCTGACTGCGCGAATCGGTTTCGCCGATCAGCTGATTAAGGCGATCGAGCGCGCGCCAGCCGTGTGCGCCGTCGCGGTTTTGCGGGTCGCTGCGCCGCGCGCCGTCCGCGGCGGGCTGCAGCACCAGAAAATAGTGCTCCATCAGCTGCTGCAGGGTGGCGACGCCCTGCCGCAGCGTTTCATCGCTGAGCTGATGGGGCTGCGACGCCAGCTGGCGCGTCAGGCTGCCGATATCCGCCGCCAGCGCGCGCATCTCAGCGCTTCGCGCTGGACCATCGCTGCTGTCGTGCCGCGCGCGGCGACTAAAGCGCGCATCGCGTAGACGCAGCACAGGATGCTGCCGCACCAGCTGGCTTATTGCCTCTTCGCTGCCCGCCGACGGCAGCGCCTCGCCCGCCGCGCGCAGAAAGCGGCGCGAGGCTGTCACCTCGGTTTCGTGCAGTCGGGCGCGGGTGCTGAAGTAGAGCCAGCGCGTCCCCTGCGCGTCGCGCTGCCAGAAGGGCGAGAAAACCGCTGCCTGTTCGCTGCCGTCGTCGCGAAAATGAAACACGATTTGCAGCCGCCGCATCGGCGTTTCGCGGTTGCCGGGCGTGAAGTGGAAATCGTGCCGGGTAAACTGATAAGGGGTCTCCTGCGGCGCAAGCAGCAGGCTCAGCGCGTCCAGCAAACTCGATTTGCCCCAGGCGTTTTCGCCGATTAGCAGGGTCGTCTGGGTGAGCGGCAGCGATAAATGATTAATGCCGCGAAAGCCGGTAATCTCAATATGTTCCAGAATCATGCCCCTCTCTCCTCAGGTTCAGCCAGGCCGCTGTAATACAAGGGTTTACTCTATCAGGCTTTTTCGCTAGCGTGTCCGCACTCTCTGCAAGGAAATGCATTCGCTATGTATTCTGGGCTTCTTATTATTTTGCTGCCGCTGGTGGCGGGCTGGCTGTTGCCGCTGCGCCAGCCCGCTTTTTTACGTCTGGTAAATCGACTGCTGGGCTGGATGGTCTATATCATTCTCTTCTTTATGGGCATCAGCCTCGCCTTTCTCGATAATCTCAGCCGCAATCTGCTTAGCGTTTTTCATATCGCGTTGGTCAGCGCGCTGGCGATCCTGCTCTGCAACCTGCTGGCGCTGCGCCTGCTGGAAAAAAAACGTCCCTGGCAGCACAAGCACAGGCAGGAAGCGCTGCCGTCGCGGCTGCGTATGGCGCTCGACTCGCTGACGCTGTGCGGCGTGGTGGTACTGGGCTTTCTGACGGGACTGACGCAGCTCGCTTTTCTGCGACACGCCTCAACCGCCAGCGAATATGCGCTGATCTTTCTGCTGTTTCTCGTCGGGGTGCAGCTGCGCGGCAGCGGCATGACGCTGCGCCAGATTCTGCTTAATCGACGCGGCATGCTGGTGTCGGTGGTGGTGCTGCTGAGCGCCCTGTTGGGCGGCGCCATCGCCGCCGCGCTGCTCGGTCTGCCGCTGAAAACCGGCCTGGCGCTGGCCAGCGGCTTCGGCTGGTACTCTCTTTCCGGCATCCTGATGACCGAAGCGTTCGGCCCGGTGATTGGCAGCGCCGCCTTTTTTAACGACCTGGTGCGCGAGCTGACCGCCATTATGCTGATCCCGGCGCTGATCGCCCGGCATCGCTCCAGCGCCCTCGGGCTGTGCGGCGCGACGGCGATGGATTTCACCCTGCCGGTGCTGCAGCGCGCGGGGGGCAATGAAATCGTGCCGGCCGCTATCGTGCACGGCTTTGTGATGAGTTTACTGGCGCCGCTGCTTATCGCCTTTTTCTCCGCGTAACGCGCAGCGCACTTTTTCACGGCTGCGCGCGCGAAACCTCGACTAGTCTTCTCTTTTTGTCCGCCATCGGGAAGATGGCTTACAGCCAGAGGAGAGTACGATGAAACAGACCGTTGCGGCGCTGATCGCGAAAACGCTGGAAAACGCCGGCGTCAAACGTATCTGGGGGGTGACCGGAGACTCCCTGAACGGGCTGAGCGACAGCCTGAACCGCATGGGCACCATTGAGTGGATGCCGACGCGACACGAAGAGGTCGCCGCCTTCGCCGCCGGCGCGGAAGCGCACGTCAGCGGCGAGCTGGCGGTCTGCGCCGGCTCCTGCGGGCCAGGCAACCTGCATCTGATCAACGGCCTGTTCGACTGCCACCGCAACCGCGTGCCGGTACTGGCGATCGCCGCCCATATCCCCTCCAGCGAGATCGGCAGCGGCTATTTTCAGGAGACGCATCCGCAGGAGCTGTTCCGCGAGTGTAGCCACTACTGCGAACTGGTCTCCAGCCCGGAGCAGCTGCCGCAGGTGCTGGGCATCGCGATGCGCGAGGCGATCCTCAATCGCGGCGTCTCGGTGGTGGTGCTGCCGGGCGACGTGGCGCTGAAGCCCGCGCCAGAGGGCGCGTCGGCCGCCTGGTATCCGCCGCTCCTGCCGCAGGTTCTGCCCCAGGAAAGCGAGCTGGCGCTGCTGGCACAAACCCTGAACGAGGCCAGCAATATCACGCTGCTGTGCGGCAGCGGCTGTGCTGGCGCCCATGATGAAGTGGTGCGACTGGCGGAGACCCTGAAGGCGCCCATCGTCCATGCGCTGCGCGGCAAAGAGCATCTTGAGTACGATAATCCGTATGATGTCGGCATGACCGGGCTGATCGGCTTCTCATCGGGCTATCACGCCATGATGAACGCCGATACGCTGGTGCTGCTCGGCACCAAATTCCCCTACCGCGCGTTCTATCCCGAACAGGCCAAAATCATCCAGCTCGATATCAATCCCGGCAGCCTGGGCGCGCACTGCCATCTTGATCAGGCATATGTCGGCGCGGTGAAGCCGACGCTGCAGGCGCTGCTGCCGCGGCTGGAGAGAAAAACCGACCGTCATCATCTCGACAGCGCGCTGGAACACTACGCCGACGCGCGCAAAGGGCTGGATGAGCTGGCTAACGCCAACGATAAGCAGGCAATCCATCCGCAGTATCTGGCGCAGCAGATCAGCCACTACGCCAGCGACGACGCGATTTTCACCTGCGACGTCGGCACGCCCACCGTCTGGGCGGCACGCTATCTGAAGATGAACGGCCGTCGCCGCCTGCTCGGCTCGTTCAATCACGGCTCAATGGCGAACGCCATGCCGCAGGCGCTCGGTGCCCAGGCGCTGAACCGCGATCGTCAGGTGGTAGCGCTGTGCGGCGACGGCGGCTTCAGCATGCTGATGGGCGACTTCATCACCCTGGCGCAGCTCAGGCTGCCGGTGAAGCTGGTGATCTTCAATAACAGCGTGCTGGGCTTTGTCGCCATGGAGATGAAGGCGGGTGGCTATCTCACCGACGGCACCGAGCTGGATAACCCTGACTTCGCCGCTATCGCCGAGGCGTGCGGCATTAAAGGGCTGCGCGTAGAGAAGGCGTCCGAGCTTAACGGCGCGCTGGAGCAGGCGTTTGCGCATCCCGGTCCGGTGCTGGTGGATGTCATCACCGCCAAAGAGGAGCTGGCGATGCCGCCGCAGATCAAACTGGAGCAGGCGAAAGGTTTTAGCCTCTATATGCTGCGCGCCATCCTGAACGGTCGCGGCGACGAAGTGGTGGAGCTGGCGAAAACCAACTGGCTGCGGTAAAAGAGAGAAACGACGCTGGGCGCTGATGTTTCTTTCAGCGTGCTCAAAGCCTGAGAAGCGGGTGGCATGGGCAGAAGAGCAAAGCGTCCCGCGTCAGGGATGACGCGGGCCGAGCGCGCATGGATGCCTTGAGCGACTTTGCGATCGGCCCATGCCACCCGCTTCGGCACCTGTTGGCATTCTTAACGGGCGTTTACGCCCGCTTTTCTTTTCTCAGGAGAGCAACGTGATCGATTTACGCAGTGATACCGTAACCCGGCCGAGCGCCGCGATGTTGCAGGCGATGATGACCGCCGAAACCGGCGACGACGTCTATCGCGACGATCCCACCGTCAATGCGCTGGAGGCGGAAGCCGCGCGGCTCAGCGGCAAAGCGGCCGCGCTATTCTTCCCGACCGGCACTCAGGCCAATCTGGTGGCGCTGCTGAGCCACTGCGAGCGCGGCGACGAATATATCGTCGGCCAGCAGGCGCATAACTATAAATATGAAGCGGGCGGCGCGGCGGTGCTGGGCAGTATTCAGCCGCAGCCAATCCTCGCCGCCGAAGACGGCACGCTGCCGCTGGACTTAGTGGCCGCCGCCATCAAACCGGACGATATCCACTTTGCCCGTACCCGCCTGCTTAGCCTGGAGAACACCCACCACGGCAAGGTGCTGCCGCTCGACTATCTCGCCCGCGCCTGGGCGTTCAGCCGCGAGCGCAAGCTGGCGCTGCATATTGACGGCGCGCGCATCTTTAACGCGGTGGTGGCGCAGAACGTCACGCTGGAGGCGATTGCCCGCTACTGCGACACGCTGACGATCTGCCTGTCGAAAGGGCTGGGCACGCCGGTGGGATCGCTGCTGTGCGGCGATGAGGCCTACATCGAGCGCGCGCGCCGCTGGCGCAAAATGGCGGGCGGCGGCATGCGTCAGGCGGGCATCCTGGCGGCGGCCGGCCTCTATGCGCTGCAGCACAACGTGGCGCGGCTGAAAGAGGATCACGACAACGCCGCCTGGCTCGGCCAGCAGCTGCAGCAGGCGGGCGTCGAAGTGGTGGATCAGCAGACCAACATGCTGTTTGTGCGCGTGCCCGCCGAGCAGATCGCGCCGCTGAAAAACTGGTTCGCCGCGCGAGACGTGCTGCTAAGCGTCGGGCCGGTAACGCGCATCGTTACCCATCTGGATGTCGACCGCCATGCGCTGGAGCAGCTGGTGGCGCACTGGAAAGCCTTCCTGCAGCGTTAATCGCCATACTTCTCCAGCAGCGCTTCGGCAATCGCCAGCGTCTCCGCGTCCGGCAAGCCGCGGTAGTCCGCCGGACGAAAATGCATCTGGAACGCCGCGATCAGCCGCTGCTGCTGACGCGGCGTGGCGGCGCCGCTCACGTCGTAGCCGTAGCGCGACAGCGCCGCCAGCAGCGTCTCCATCTCAACCGGCGTCTGCGCCGCCCTGCCCACTAAATAGTGCTGCACGCGCGACGTCTCCGGCCAGGCGCCAATCCCCTGCCGCGCCAGCTGCCCCCAGGGAAACAGCGGCCCGGGATCCTGCTTGCGCTGCGGCGCAATATCGCTGTGGCCGACGATATTCTGCGGCGCGATGGCGTAGCGCCGGGCGATATCCTCCACCAATAGCGTCAGCGCGGCGATCTGCGCCTCGGTAAAAGGCTGCCAGTCGCGCCCGGTCAGGGTAGGCGTATAGCCGCGGTTCACCAGCTCGATGCCGATAGAGGTGTCGTTGAGGCGCGTCGCGCCGCGCCAGAAGCTCGGCCCCGCGTGCCAGGCGAGCTGCGGCTCCGGCACCAGCTGCCAGATAATGTGTTTTCCGGCGCGCCGCGGCGGCTGGCGGGGAATAAGGTAGTGGGCGCTGACATCGCGATCGGTCAGGGTCGCCAGCGACGAGGGAAAATCTTCGGCGGTATAGTGAATCACGATCGCTTTAATACGCGGCCTTGCGCCGTAAGCCGGATGCTGCGTATCGACCCAGTAGCCCTGCCGCGATTCCAGTCCGCTCTGGCAGCCCGCCAGCAGCAGCGCCAGCGCGGCGATCAGCAGCCTCAACGAAGTTTCACCGCCGTGCCGCTCACGCTGACCATCAGCATGCTGCCATCTTTGCCGACGGTTTCATAATCGATATCAATGCCGACCACCGCACTGGCACCCAGCGCCTTCGCCTGCGCTTCCAGCTCCTCGAAGGCGATTTCGCGCGCCTTGCGCAGCTCTTTCTCATAGGCGCCGGAGCGACCGCCGACTACGTCGCGGATGCCGGCGAAAAAGTCGCGGAAAATGTTAGCGCCAAGGATCGCTTCGCCGGTGACGACGCCGCAGTAGTCGCTGATGCTGTATCCTTCCAGCGTAGGCGTGGTAGAAAATTTCATCGTTCTCTCCAGATATGAAACAGGGGACAAGGCTCTTTCAACTAAAAAGCACGGCTATACTCTATGCTAAAAATAGCGCTTTGCCAGAGAACAATAAGGAAATCGAGATGAGAAACAAAGCCTTTGCGCTGCTGCTTCCGGCTGCACTGCTGCTCTCCGCCTGTACCACGGTGGAGCCGGTCATTAAGGACAACGGCCCTCGCGCCGCCCCCTGCGTCGACGGCGGCCCAGACAGCGTCGCGCAGCAGTTTTACGACCTGCGCATTCAGCAGCCGACGCCTGGCCTGCCGGGCAGCGATCGGCTGGCAAAATATCGCCCCTACCTGAGCGACCGCCTCTATCTGGCGCTGCAGCAGGCGAATACCCAGGGCAGCAACGCCACGGCGCAGTGGCGCAGCAGCGATCTCTTCTCCAGCCTGGCGCAGGGTCCAACCGCCGCCAGCGTGGCGGACAGCTCGACCATCCCGAACCGCGACGCGCGTAATATTCCACTGCGCGTCGAGCTGAGCCGCGACGGCAAAAAGTGGCAGGATGAGGTGCTGATGATCCGCGAAGGCAGCTGCTGGGTAGTGGATGACGTGCGTTACGTCGCCGACTGGGCGCATCCTGGCGGCGGCACCCTGAGCCAGACGCTGGAGCAGGCGAGAAAATAATATCCTGCGGCGCGCGGCTTTCATGCGGCGCGCCTCTTTTGCCTGCCCCTTCCTGCCGCTAAGTGGCGCGATATTGTGCTACGCTTTATCTGTTTCGCTGCAGTTTAATAAATTTTAACCCACTTCATTTGCATAACTATTCTGGTACGGTTAAGATTCGCGGCACTAATGGCTATTCAAAATTTGCGCATGAGTATTCAACTAAACGGGATTAACTGCTTTTACGGCGCCCATCAGGCGCTGTTTGACATCAATCTGGATTGCCCGCAAGGCGAAACGCTGGTGCTGCTCGGCCCAAGCGGCGCGGGGAAAAGCTCACTCCTGCGCGTGCTTAACCTGCTGGAGCAGCCACGCTCGGGCAGTCTGAAAATCGCCGGCAACCATTTCGACTTCAGCAAGACCCCGTCCGACGCCGCCATCCGCGAACTGCGTCAGAATGTTGGCATGGTTTTCCAGCAATATAATCTCTGGCCGCATCTTACCGTGGTGCAGAACCTGATCGAAGCGCCGTGCCGCGTGCTGGGCCTCAGCAAAGCGGAGGCGCGCGCGCGCGCCGACAAGCTGCTGGATCGCCTGCGCCTTACGCCTTATGCCGATCGCTTTCCGCTGCATCTCTCCGGCGGCCAGCAGCAGCGCGTCGCCATCGCGCGCGCCCTGATGATGGAGCCGCAGGTGCTGCTGTTCGACGAGCCGACCGCCGCGCTCGATCCGGAAATCACCGCGCAAATCGTCAGCATTATTCGCGAGCTCGCCCAGACGCACATTACCCAGGTCATCGTGACGCACGAAGTGGAAGTCGCCCGTAAAACCGCCAGCCGCGTGGTCTATATGGAGAACGGCCATATTGTGGAACAGGGCGACGCCAGCCGATTTACACAGCCGCAAACCGAGGCGTTTGCACATTATCTTTCGCATTAAGTCAGGAAGCTCTCAATGAAAAAAATCGTACTTGCTGCACTGCTTGCTGGTCTGAGCCTGAGCGCGTCTGCGGCGCAGACTATTCGCTTCGCCACGGAGGCCTCCTATCCACCGTTTGAATTCGTTGATTCCAGCAACAAGATTCAGGGCTTTGACGTCGACCTGGCGAACGCGCTCTGCAAAGAGATGAACGCCACCTGCACCTTTACCAACCAGGCGTTCGACAGCCTGATCCCGAGCCTGAAGTTCCGCCGTTTCGACGCGGTAATGGCCGGTATGGACATCACGCCCGAGCGCGAAAAACAGGTGCTTTTCAGCAAGCCTTACTACGATAACTCCGCGCTGTTTATCGCGCAGAAAGGCAAAGTGGCCGACGTGGCCGCGCTGAAAGGCAAGCGCGTCGGCGTGCAGAACGGCACGACGCACCAGAAATACCTTAACGATCGGCATGCCGATATCACCACCGTGCCCTACGACAGCTATCAGAACGCGGTGCTGGACTTGAAAAACGGCCGTATCGACGCGGTCTTTGGCGACACGGCGGTGGTCAATGAATGGCTGAAGCAGAACGCCAGCCTGGCGGCGGTCGGCGATAAAGTCACTGACAAAGCCTACTTCGGCACCGGCCTCGGCATCGCCGTGCGCCAGGGCAACACCGACCTGCAGGCGAAGTTCAACGCCGCGCTGGAGAAGGTCAAGGCTGACGGCACCTACAAAACCATCTACAGCAAATGGTTCCAGCAGTAATCAACCATGAGTGAGTTCTATCCTCTCGCCAGCGCCGCCGGCATGACCGTCGGCCTCGCTGTTTGCGCCCTGATCGCCGGCCTTGCGCTGGCGATGTTTTTCGCCGGCTGGGAATCGCTGCGCATTAAGCCGCTGGCGTGGATCGGCACGGCGCTGGTGACGCTAATCCGCGGCCTGCCGGAGATCCTGGTGGTGCTGTTTATCTATTTCGGCGCCTCGCAGCTGCTGCTGGTGCTCTCCGACGGCTTTACCCTTAATTTCGGCCTGTTCCAGCTGCCGGTGCAGGTTCAGATTGAGAACTTCGACGTCAGCCCCTTTCTGTGCGGCGTGATTGCGCTGGCGATCCTCTACTCCGCCTACGCCTCGCAAACCCTGCGCGGCGCGCTCAAGGCGGTGCCGCAGGGTCAGTGGGAGTCGGGTCAGGCGCTGGGCATGAAGAAGTCCGCCATCTTCCTGCGCCTGATTATGCCGCAGATGTGGCGCCACGCGCTGCCCGGGCTGGGCAACCAGTGGCTGGTGCTGCTGAAGGATACCGCGCTGGTGTCGCTGATCAGCGTTAACGATCTGATGCTGCAGACTAAGAGCATTGCGACCCGCACCCAGGAGCCCTTTACCTGGTTTCTGATCGCCGCGGCGATCTATCTGGTGATTACGCTGCTGAGCCAGGCGGTGCTGCGCCGTATCGAGCTGCGCACCACCCGCTTTGAGCGAGGGAATAGCTGATGCTGAGCTACCTGCCTGAAATCCTGAAAGGGCTACACACCAGCCTGACGCTTACCCTGGCGTCGCTGCTGGTGGCGCTGGCGCTGGCGCTGCTCTTCACCGTGGTGCTGTCGCTGAAAACGCCGCTGCTTAATCCGCTGGTGAAAATCTATATCACCCTGTTTACCGGCACGCCGCTGCTGGTGCAGATCTTCCTGATTTACTACGGTCCGGGACAGTTTCCCAGCCTGCAGCGCGTTCCCTGGCTGTGGCATCTGCTGTCGCAGCCCTGGCTCTGCGCCATGCTGGCGCTGTCGCTTAACAGCGCGGCCTATACCACGCAGCTGTTTTATGGCGCGATGCGTGCCATCCCGGCAGGTCAGTGGCAAGCCTGCGCGGCACTCGGGATGAACCGCAAAGATACGCTGCGCATTCTGCTGCCCTATGCGTTCAAGCGCGCCCTCTCCTCCTATTCCAACGAGGTGGTGCTGGTGTTTAAAGGCACCTCGCTCGCCTACACCATTACGCTGATGGAAGTGATGGGCCACGGCCAGCTGCTGTACGGCCGCACCTACGACGTGATGGTGTTCGCCGCCGCCGGACTGGTCTATCTGGTGGTAAACGGCCTGCTGACGCTGATGATGCGGCTGGTCGAACGGCGAGCGCTCGCCTTTGAGCGCAGAAGTTAATATCCAGGCGAGCAATGCTCGCCTTTTTCATTTTTACTCACAAATATTGCATAAAGATTCATTTACTGGCATCGTGTCAACCATTCCGCCTCTGGCATGGTTTTCAGGAGTAATACGATGAAAAAATGGATCCTTGCCGCCGCGCTGGCGACGCTGACCCTGAGCGCCCACGCGGCGGAGACAATCCGCTTCGCCTCTTCCGCCACCTACCCGCCGTTTGAATCGCTGGATCGCGATAATCAGATCGTGGGCTACGATATCGACCTGGCGAAAGCGCTCTGCCAGCAAATGCAGACGGAGTGCACCTTTACCAATAACGCCTTCGACAGCCTGATCCCTTCGCTGAAGTTTCGCCGCTTTGACGCCGTGATCTCCGGTATGGATATTACCGACGATCGCAGCAAGCAGGTCGATTTCACCCAGCCCTATTACGCTAACTCCGCCATCGTCATCGCGCGCAAAGGTAAGTTCAGCGATTTCGCCTCGCTCAAGGGCAAACGTATCGGGGTCGAAAACGGCACCACGCACCAGAAATATCTGCAGGAGAAGCATCCTGAGATCGTTACCGTCGCCTATGACAGCTATCAGAACGCTATTCTTGATATGAAAAATGGCCGCCTTGACGGTGTATTCGGCGATACGGCCGTGGTAAATCAGTGGCTGAAGACCAACGGCGATTTAGCGCCGGTCGGCGAGCACGTCACCGATAAGGCTTACTTCGGCACCGGTCTGGGCATCGCGGTGCGTAAAGGCAACGACGCGCTGCGCGACAGGCTAAACGCCGCGCTGACGACGCTGAAGAGCAACGGTGTGCTTCAGGAGCTCAATCAGAAATGGTTCCCTGAGTAAGACGCGACTATGGGCTGGCGGACGGGCGTCCGATCGGTTCTGCATCGTTCCTGGCTCAGAGGCTCAGGACGCTGGCCCACCCTCTTCCGCGCGACGGCGCGTCAGCAGGCAGAGCACTTCAAAGTGCGCGGTATGCGGAAACATGTCGAACAGCTGCACGCGCGTCACGCGATAATCCGCCAGCCGCGCGATATCCTGCGCCATGCTCTCTGGATTGCAGCTTGAGTAGAGAATGTTATCCGGCGCCATGCGGCTGAGATAATCGCACAGCGCGGCGCCGATACCGCGCCGCGGCGGGTTGACCAGCACCAGATCGGGCACCGCGTCGCGCCCGGTGGCAAAGGCGGTCGAATCCAGCGCGGCAAAACTCACCTTTTTCAGCCCCAGCATCTCGGCCGACCGCTGCGCGCAGGCGATCGCCTCGGCGCTGATCTCAATACCTGTCAGCTGCATCTGCGGCGTGGCGCAGTGCAGGCCGAAGCCGCCGACGCCGCAGAAAAGGTCCCACATGCTGCTGATGCGCAGCTCGCCGACCCAGTCCCGTGCGGCGGCGTAGAGCGCGGCGGCGACCTGCGGGTTGGTCTGGAAAAAGCTTTGCGGACGGATCCAGAGCGGCACCTGATTGAAGTTTTCCGCCAGCGACTGCGACGGCGTTAGCGCAATCTCCTCCTCCCCTTCCAGAATCGCCATGTGCACCGGCTGTATATTCGCGGAGATGACCTTGAGCTGCGGCAGCTGCTGCTGCAGCCAGGGCAGCGCGGCGCGCAGCTGATCCAGCTTCTCGTGCGAGCGCAGCACAAAGCGCAGCATCATGCCACCCTGGGTGCTTTCGGTCAGCAGCAGGAACTTCAGCTCGCCGCGCCTGCGCGCCACGTTATAGGGGGTTAAGCCCGCGCGGGCGATAAAGGGCTTCAGCGCGGCGAAAACCGGCGCGAAGCTGTCTGGATAGAGCGGGCAGGCGCAGAGATCCACCGCGCTGCCGTCGCGCTGCACCATGCCCAGCACCGGGCGCTCTACGCTGCCGCTGACCACCATCTTCGCCTTATTGCGAAACGCCTGCTGCGCCGAAGTGACCGGCGGCAGCCACTGCGCTACCGGCTGCTGCGCCAGCAGCGACTTCAGCCGCGACGCTTTGTCGCTGAGCTGCTGCGAATAGGGTTTTTCCAGCCACTGGCATGAGCGGCAGCGGTGGGCGTCATAGAGCGCGCATTGCATGGGGTAAGGCCTGTGTTGATCATAGGAAGGTCGGGCGGAGTGCGATTGTATCACCGCCTGCGGAAAAATGCGCGGCTGCCGGCCGGGAAATGATCGACAAGGAATAACTTATTACCAACATATTAAAAACAACCGTTTCTAATACGCAATACTTATTTATCTGCAGAGCAATTTTCGCAATTACCCCGCGTGTTAAAATCCGTTTTTTATTAGCCTTCCTTCATCAGGAAGAGCAGCACAACTCAAACAGGATAACAAGGACGCCTTATGATCTTTGCGCAGGGGTTTAGAAGAGTAATTAATAAAATAAGAGCGCTAAACAGGCAAAGAAATTATTTCCTGAAAGGAATAAAAATTAAATTAAGGTTAGCACTAGCAAAAATCCTCTGGGACAGAAGAAAAAAAGCATCGTGGAATCCTGACAAAGTACAAAAAATACTCATCATCAGAAACGAAGGAACGATAGGTGATGTTATTGTCTATTCATCCTTTATTGAGGCACTGAGTAAGAGAGGTTATTGCATTGACATTCTTTTAACCGAAGCCAATAAGACGGTCATAGAATATAACCCTTACATCAGAAAGGCCTACGTTTGTGAAAACGCCACGACTGAAGTTTTTCTCAAGTCTTTTACACCTTTAATTAGTAGAGAGATTGTCTCAACGCTCCGGGAAAACCATTACGACCTGGTGATTGATCCTTGCCTTGAAACGCCTGTTCACAGAGTTAAGCTTTTGCATGATATTGACGCCAAAATGGCTATTGGCTTCAATAAATGGCACTGTATTAATCACTATAGTAAATCGCTCGATTTCGCCTCAAAGGATCAACACATCACGCAGTCTGTTGCTCAACTCGCCGCCGCGCTGAAAATTGAAAATATAAAAAGCATACCCTATAAACTACATATCCCAGAAAATGTTCAAAGTGACGTGGTGAACTTTCTGCATCATATGGGAAAGCAGCGTGTCGTATTGATCAATATTTTTGCAGGCAATAAGGAGAGATGTCTTTCACAGGAGCAACTGGCTAACATTATTAATAAACTGCTAAATAGCTATTGCAACGTGAAGATAATAATTCTTGACCACTTAAATAAAATTGATAAATACATGAGTGATTTTGCGGTGATTAATCCCTTTAAGACGTTACATCACGCTATGGCGTTGATTGCCTCCGCTGATTTGATCATCACTCCAGACACATCGATAGTCCATATTTCAGCCGCATGGGAAAAACCGCTCATTTCAATCTATAAGGACATCGACGATAACAATATGCTATGGGCGCCAGGCTACTCGAATGCCAGCCAGATTATATTTCATCGCCGACAATTATCCCAGGTGGCGAAAATTGAAGAGGCTATTGCAGTGGAAATCGACAAAAGGTCGTTATTAGAAAAAGCCTGAACGATACCTCACAAGCGGAGCGCAATAGTCTCACCGCTTGCGGAAAAATGCGCGGCTGCTGGCTGGAAGAAACAGCAGCCCCAGCACCAGCAGATCGGGCAGCTTTTGCATCAGCGTATGGTGAACGATCTGCGCGTTATTCGCACCGCTGATGCTGAAAATTTCCGGATAGATGCCGCCGGTGGAAGCCGTCAGCATGTAGAGCAGCACCACCAGCTGTGTTGCCGCAAAGCCCCAGCGGCTCTGATTGCTGCCGCGCAGCAGCATAAAGGCGCAGCGCAGCTCGTAGAAAAAGATCAGCTGGCTGGCGATAAAGATAAGGGTGGAGTCCCACGCTTGTGCGCTACGGTGAACAAAGTTGACCATCTCTTCGAAACCCAGCTCATTCGCCAGCATCAGCACGCTCAGGCAGCGTGTCGCAATAATCGCGATGCCCGCAACCGTCACCGGTACGGGCGCGAGAGAGATAAAATCACTTTTTTTCAGGATTTCCGACATGGCTGACTCCGTAACCGTACCTGTGCGAGGCGGAAAAAATCCGCCCGCATCTATAGTGGCAAAGGTTAAGGATTTCAGCCACGTCTCGCCTTCTGAATATCACGAATACGCTGCTTTTCTTCGTGCGCCATCCAGCGCCAGGCGATAAAGCCCACCAGTCCAACCACAAAGAGGATTAGCGACGCCAGCGCGTTAATCTCCGGGTTTACGCCGCGCCGCACCGTGGCAAAGATCGCCATCGGTAAGGTGGTCGCGCCCGGCCCGGTGACGAAGCTGGCGATCACCAGATCGTCCAGCGACAGCGTAAAGGCGAGCAGCCAGCCGGTGACGATCGCCGGGGCGATCATCGGCACGGTAATCACAAAAAACACCTTGAGCGGCGTCGCCCCCAGGTCCATCGCCGCCTCTTCAATCGAGCGATCCAGCTCGCGCAGGCGCGAGTTGATTACCACCGCCACATAGGCGGTACAGAAGGTGACGTGCGCCAGCCAGATGGTCAGCATGCCGCGGTCGCTCGGCCAGCCGAAGGCGTTGCCCATCGCGACAAACAGCAGCAGCAGCGACAGGCCGGTGATCACGTCGGGCATCACCAGCGGCGCGGTCAGCATAAAGGCGAAGCCGGTATGGCCGTGGAAGCGGCCAAAGCGCACCACCACCACCGCCGCCAGGGTGCCGAGCACCACCGCCATGGTCGCGCTCAGCGCGGCGATGGTCAGGCTGAGTCCAACCGCGTCCAGCATGGCGCTGTCCTGAAACAGCACGCGATACCAGTGAAACGAGAAACTCTCCCACACCGTCACCAGCTGCGAGCTGTTAAAGGAGTAGACCACCAGCAGCAGCATCGGCGCATAGAGAAACAGGAAGCCGCAGATCAGGATGGCGGTGCGCCACGGCGAGCGGATCGCAGGCAGCTGATTCATTCCTTCTCTCCCATTTCACGGTTTTGATGCTTGTGGAACCAGACGATCGGCAGGATCAAAATTAGCAGGATAATCACCGCCAGCGCCGAGGCGACCGGCCAGTCGCGGTTGTTAAAGAACTCCTGCCACAGGATGCGGCCAATCATAATGCTGTCCGGGCCGCCCAGCAGCTCCGGGATCACGTACTCGCCCACTGCCGGAATAAACACCAGCATTGAACCGGCGATAATGCCCCCTTTAGTCAGCGGCACGATAACGCTGAAAAAGGTCTTCAGCGGCTTCGCGCCAAGATCGAGCGAGGCCTCCACCAGCGAGTAGTCGATGCGCGTCAGCGCGGTATAGATCGGCAGCACCATAAAGGGCAGATAGCAGTAAACGATGCCGATATAGACCGCCGTATTGGTATAGAGGATCACCAGCGGATGATCGATCACCCCCAGCCACATCAGGAAACGGTTCAGGATACCGTTGTTGTTGAGCAGTCCCATCCAGGCGTAGACGCGCACCAGGAATGAGGTCCACGACGGCAGGATCACCAGCAGCAGCAGGATGGTACGCATCGAAGGTTTGCTGTGCGCCACCGCCCAGGCGAGCGGGTAGCCGACCAGCAGGCAGATCAGCGTCGAAATCGCCGCTACCTTCAGCGACTGCAGATAGGCGTCCACATAGAGGGGATCCTCGGTGAGCGTCAGGTAGTTACCAAAATTCAGCACCACGTTGAGCTGATCGTCGGCCCAGCTAATCAGCTCGGTATAGGGCGGGATCGCGCGCGCAATATCGGCGAAGCTGATCTTCAGCACGATTAAAAATGGCAGCAGGAAAAAGAGCACCAGCCAGATGTAGGGCAGCGCGATCGCCAGCTTGCGGCCGTGGCGCATTTTCATGCGCGTCGCCCAGCGCTGCAGCGGCGTACCGGCCAGCCTGGCGCGCGCCGGTTTGCTGGAGTGAAAAAGTTGGCTCATCGCATCTCCTCAGGCAGTCAGCACGACGCAGCTGTCAACATCCCAGCAGAGGCGCACTTCGTCGCCCCAGGTCGGCAATCCTTTGCGGAAGCGGTGGGCGTTCTGCAGCTGGGCGCTGATCATCTGCCCGCTTTTCAGGCGCACGTGAAAGATAGAGAGATCGCCGAGATAGGCGATGTGCACCACTTCCCCCACGGCAAAGTTGTAGCCGTCCGCCGGCACCTCGTCGCACAGCATCACTTTCTCCGGGCGGAGCGCGACGTGTACCGGCACGTTGTCCAGCACCGACACATCGGAGTCGACCTTCAGCGGATGCATCAGCCCAGGGCTGTCGATCACCAGACCATCCTCCTGACGTTCGCGCAGCAGTCCGCTGAAGACGTTCACCGAGCCGATAAACTCGGCGCTGTAAACGGTGGTGGGATGCTCATAAATCTCTTCCGGCTCGCCGATCTGCACAAACTTGCCGCGGTTCATAATGGCGATGCGCCCCGCCATGGTCATCGCCTCTTCCTGATCGTGCGTCACCATGACGCAGGTGGCGCCGACGCGCTCCAGGATATCCACCACTTCCAGCTGCATGCGGTCGCGCAGTTTTTTATCGAGCGCGCCCATCGGCTCGTCGAGCAGCAGCAGCTTGGGACGCTTCGCCAGGCTGCGCGCCAGCGCCACGCGCTGCCGCTGGCCGCCGGAGAGCTGATGCGGCTTGCGCTTCGCGTACTCCTGCATATGTACCAGCGCCAGCATCTCCTGCACCCGCGCCGTAATTTCACCCTTAGGCAGTTTGTCCTGCTTTAGGCCAAAGGCGATATTCTGCTCTACCGTCATGTGCGGAAAGAGCGCGTAGGACTGGAACATCATGTTTACCGGACGCTGGTAAGGCGGCACGTGAGAGAGATCCTGACCGTCCAGCACAATCTGGCCGCTGGTCGGCGGCTCGAAGCCCGCCAGCATGCGCAGCAGCGTCGATTTGCCACAGCCCGAGGCGCCAAGCAGCGCAAAAATTTCGCCTTTGTAAATGGTCAGGCTGACGTCGTCCACGGCGTGCTGTCCGTCGAACGATTTGGTCAGATTGCGGATCTCCAGCAAGGGCGTAAGCGCCTTTGCGGTTTTAGGTTGGGGACGAGGGATCGCGTCATTCACTAACAGTTTACTCCGGTCTACGCGGAACGGCTAAGCCAGCCGCTAAAAAAGAGAAAACAGAGGCCAGCGCAGCGCCTCTGTTCCAGGTTGTAAGTTGGCGAACAGGCAAAAAGCCGCTTATTTCCCGCTTTTCACGCGCGTCCATGCACGGGTGCGTGCGCGATCCAGCTTCGGATCCTGCACCTTCAGCACGAACAGCTTCGACATCGCCTCCGGCGTCGGGAAAATGCCCGGATTGTTGCGGATATCAGCGTTGATCAGCGGCAGCGACGCCTTGTTACCGTTAGCGTAGGACATTTTGTTGGAAACGTCGGCAATCACTTTCGGATCCATGATGTAGTTCAGCCATTGATAGGCCGCGTCGAGGTTCTTCGCGTCTTTCGGGATCGCCATCATGTCGAAGAAGGCGAGCGCCCCCTCTTTCGGCACGCTGTAGGCAAGGTGCACGCCGTTTTTCGCCTGTTCAGCGCGGTTTTTCGCCTGCAGAATATCGCCTGACCAGCCGATAGCGACGCAGGTGTTGCCGTTCGCCAGATCGTTGATGTACTGCGATGAGTGGAAGTAGCGAATGCTGGGGCGCAGCTTCAGCAGCAGATCGGTCGCCGCGCCAGAATAATCTTTCGCGTCTGAGCTGTTGGGATCTTTACCAAGGTAGTTCAGCACGGTGGCGAAGATCTCTTCCGGAGCGTCAAGGAAAGAGACGCCGCAGCTTTTCAGCTTCTCGAGGTTTTCCGGCTTCAGCACCAGATCCCAGCTGTTGACCGGCGCGTCAGCGCCCAGCGCCGCCTTCACCTTATCGACGTTATAGCCGATGCCGGTCGTGCCCCAGAGATAAGGAATGGCGTATTTGTTATCGGGATCGTGCTGCGCCACTTTCTTCATCAGCTCAGGATCGAGATTCTTGTAGTTCGGCAGTTTGCTCTTATCCAGCGGCTGGAATACGCCGGACTGCAGCTGGCGCGCCAGGAAGCTGGAGGATGGCACCACCACGTCGTAGCCGGTGCTGCCCGCCATCAGTTTGCCTTCCAGCACTTCGTTGGAGTCGAAGACGTCGTAGACCACCTTAATGCCGGAGGCTTTCTCAAAATTCGGCACCGTGTCCGCCGAGATATAATCTGACCAGTTATAAACGTGCAGCGTTTTATCTTCCGCCATCGATCCTGCAGAGGCGACCATCAGTACGCCGGTAACCGCAGCTGATAACCATTTTTTTTGATTAAACATCTTTTTATTTCCTCCTGAGCGGATCGTCACAGCCTGGCAAAGCCTGAGGCCAGTGCTGCGAGCTGTACGTCAATTCACAGACACAATGAATCAATATTCATTGAGAGTTTAATAGTAAAAACTGATACCTGCGCTGCGAATCCACGTCTCATGCAGCCCCGCAAGAATAGCCTCGCTCCCCTGCGGCTACCATACCCCAGCGTAAAAAACGCCTTTTAGCGACAGGTTATGCATGTTTGTGCTATGTGGTCTGGCAGGAACGGCACAAACCACGAGAAATATCTGGCAGTAAAGGGCAAAGTGCAGAATAAAAAATGGTGGGCTTGAAATGAAAACTGCCGCATTACGCGGCAGTAAAATCAGGGCGGAAAAAGGCGGGACTAATGCAGCAGCGAGTGGCTAAAGCTCACTGGCGCGCGCTCTTCTTCTTCGCCCATCATCAGCAGATTGTTGGCAAAGGCTTCCATAATGACCATGGACACCTGCTCTTCGCTCTGCTTCATAAAGCTGGCGAACTGGCCGAAGGTCAAACCGGCGCTGGTCGCCAGGGACTGGCAGACAATCAGCTTCGGCAGGTTGTCGTCCTGAATGTCGACAAAGGCTTTCACCGTCAGCGAGCTGGCGTTGATCTGTGACAGATCGCCGACCAGCGGGATCAGCGCCGTCGGCTTCACTTCCGCCAGCGCGGAGAAGAGAATGACGTTGTCGACCAGATCGATTTTGGCGTCGAACACCCCATCGAAATTTTGCATGTGCGGCAGATGAAGTGCCTGACAGGCATCACATTCGAACCAGGTGATATTTTGCTGATCCAGCCAGCGACGCAACAGGTCGATATCCGGAACGACAAGAGAATCCATCGTAGTGTCCCAAGGGGTGAATAAACAGGCGACTAAGCTTACGGAAAAAAAGCGCATGACGCTACGAAAACCGCTGAAAAGCGCGCGTCAGCCGCCGGTTTTAAGAGTGAAACCGGGCAGAGCGTTGCGCTCAGTCCAGCCGATCATCAGGCCGGCGATATCGATGCCGGTGCTGGTTTCGATCCCCTCCAGGCCAGGGGAAGCATTTACCTCCATTACCAGAGGCCCGCGATGCGCACGCAAAATATCGACGCCCGCGACGTCCAGCCCCAGCGTCGCGGCCGCTTTTATCGCGATGGCGCGCTCCTGCGGCGTAATCTCTACCGGATGCGCTTTGCCGCCGCGATGCAGGTTGGAGCGGAAATCGCCCTCTTTCGCCTCGCGTTCAATCGCCGCCACCACTTCGCCGCCAATCACCAGGCAGCGCACGTCACGTCCCTGCGCCTCCTGAATAAACTCCTGCACCAGAATATGGGCGTTAAGACCGCGAAAGGCGTCGATGACGCTCTCCGCCGCCTGCCGCGTCTCCGCCAGCACCACGCCGATGCCCTGCGTGCCCTCTACCAGCTTTACCACCAGCGGCGCGCCGCCGACCATGGCGATAAGATCCTGGGTATCGTCGGGCGACGAGGCGAAACCGGTCACCGGCATATCGATGCCCTGACGCGCCAGCAGCTGCAGCGAACGCAGCTTGTCGCGCGCGCGGGCGATCGCCAGCGACTCGTTAAGCGGATAGCTGCCGCACATCTCGAACTGGCGCAGCACCGCCGTACCGTAAAAGGTGGCGGCGGAGCCGATGCGCGGAATAACGGCGTCGAAATGGCCGAGCGGCTCGCCGCGATAGTGCACCGCTGGCGACGCCGGATTAATGTTCATATAGCAGGCGAGCGGATCGATGATTTGAATCTCATGCCCGCGCTGCTCGGCAACGTCGCGCAAGCGGCGGCTGGAGTAAAGTTGCCCGTCGCGCGACAGGATAGCGATTTTCATCATCGACCCTCTTCAGGATTAACGCGTCGCCCAGCCCTGCTGGTGCAGGTAGTCGAGCATAAAGGGGCGGGTCTCTTTGACGATCAGCCGCTGAATCAGCTCGCTCCAGGTTTCGCTGCGCTGATTGCTGTCGCGCTGCTCGTAGTAGATCGCCGTGCGGCTATCGTAGTCGGCCAGCACCTGCGGATCGACAGGCTGATAACGGTTTTCATGCACCAGCATCGCCTGCGGCATGCGCGGCTTCTGGTCTGGCACGGCGGAGGGATAACCGATACAGAAGCCGAACAGCGGCAGCACGAATTTCGGCAGGCCGAGCAGTTCGGTGACCTGCGCGATGTTATTGCGGATACCGCCGATAAAAACGCCGCCAAGGCCAAGGGATTCGGCAGCGACCATGGCGTTTTGCGCCATCAGCGCGGTATCGACGCAGCCGAGCAGCAGCTGCTCGGCGCGGCCCAGCTGCGCATCGGGACAAATCTGCAGGTGGCGGTTGAAGTCGGCGCAAAATACCCAAAACTCCGCCGCGTCCGCCACCCACTGCTGACCGCCGGTCAGGGTGACCAGCTGCTGGCGCAGCGCGCGATCGGTGATGCGAATAATGGAAGAGCACTGAAGAAAGCTGGAGGTGGACGCCGATTGCGCTGCGGCGATAATCGCCTCACGCTGTTCCGCGCCGATCGCCTGGTCGGTAAAGGCGCGAATGGAACGGTGGCTGCACAATAGATCGATGGTCGGTGTCATTAAGGTCTCCGGCGAGTCTCATTTTTAGTGTTGGTGCGGCCAAAAAGCTGCGGCGCCATCGCTTGCGCGGTGCGCCATATCATCAGCCAGGCGGCGGGCAGCATCAGCAGAATGCCAATAACCAGCAGCGCGGTCGCCAGCGTCTTGCCATCAGCCTGCGCGGGCAACGGCAGCCAGCGGTTGGCCAGCAGCAGGGCGCACAGCGTCAGCAGGCCGCCGAGCGCCTCCATGATCAGCAGAACTTTAGGTAAACGCGCCAGATTCGGCATAGCATTCTCCTGGGTCGCACCGGGTTCAGGCCGTCAATTATGGTCAAGGTTTACAGACTTGCATAGACGACGCGCATCAGACTAACAGGCATTTCCTGCTTTCTTTAAGCGGTTTGAGCGGGCATCATGTTGACCATCTACCTTGAGCTTGTGTGACATGGGTCACATTAAATAGCCTGAATTAAGGAGCTTTTCATGGTTACTGTCATTTTTGGTCGTCCTGGCTGCCCCTATTGCGTACGTGCGAAAGAGCTGGCCGACAAGCTCAGCGCCGAGCGCGACGACTTTAGCTACCAGTATGTGGATATCCAGGCGGAAGGCATTACCAAAGCGGATCTGGAGAAAAGCGCGGGCAAACCGGTCAGCACCGTTCCACAGATTTTCATCGACGAGCAGCATATCGGCGGCTACACCGATTTCGCCGCCTGGACCAAAGAAAACCTGAGCGCGTAAGCTTTTTCGCCAGCGCAACGGGCCATCGCGGCCCGTTTTTCGTTTCTGGCGTCAGCGCCAGACGATGCGCGCCAGGCGCACCAGCAGCGCGCCGCTGCCCGCCCAGAAGAGAGCGCTCAGGCTCCAGACCAGCAGAGTGAGCCAGGTGGTGTGTGCCAGCAACGTGCTGTTCAGCAGCACAATGCCAAGCAGCGTGCCCCAAAATGCCATCAACAGCGTGCTTTTTAGCGGGCTCTCTGCATGCAGCAGCGCCATAACCGCGCCCGGTAATAAAAAAAGCAACAGTTCAGGCTGCCCGCCCAGCGGCGCATTGCCCACTAGCCAGTAACGATGCGCATAAATAAACACCAGACCGTAGAGCGCAACGCCAAGCATCGCACTGGTCCAGCGTAGGGAACGCTGTGGCATATCACCCCACTTATTGAAAATCATCACAATGACAACAACCTGCCGCGATCTCTGGTGGAAATTAAATGAAACAGGCCGTTAGCGATATGAAAATTAAAGCTAATGGCTGAGGGTGATTTTTATGATTAGAATAGCTGCCGTTTAAGAGTGAGCGGTTTAAATCAACCAGCAGGCTCACTGCGCGGCTTGCACAAGATAGCGAAAAACAGGCCTTCCATCAACAGGTTACAAGTAAACAAGAAGTTAAACAGTGAACATAAACGTCGCAAATTTGTTAAGCGGAAATGACATTCTGTTATTATTTGTCGTTTTGGCACTGGGTCTTTGCCTGGGTAAATTGCGCCTGGGTTCAGTGCAGCTGGGAAATTCCATTGGCGTATTAGTTGTTTCTTTATTACTCGGCCAGCAACACTTTGCGATAAATACCGCCGCATTGAGTCTCGGCTTTATGCTGTTTATTTTTTGTGTCGGTGTGGAAGCGGGCCCCAACTTTTTTTCTATTTTCTTCCGCGACGGTAAAAACTATTTTCTGCTGGCCATCGTGATGGTGCTCAGCGCTCTGCTGCTGGCGCTCGGCTTTGGCAAACTTTTCGGCTGGGATATCGGCATGACAGCCGGGATGCTGGCGGGTTCAATGACCTCGACGCCGGTGCTGGTCGGCGCGGGCGATACGCTGCGGCAGAGCATCAGCGACGCCAGCCAGCTGGCACTGATGCAGGATCACCTCTCTCTTGGCTACGCCCTCACCTATCTGATAGGGCTGGTGAGCCTGATTTTCGGTGCCCGCTATCTGCCACGCCTGCAGCATCAGGATCTGCCCACCTGCGCTCAGCAAATCGCGCGCGAGCGCGGCCTGGATGCCGACAGCCAGCGTAAAGTCTTTCTGCCGGTGATCCGCGCCTACCGCGTTGGCCCAGAGCTGGTGGCGTGGAGCGGCGGCAAGAATCTGCGCGAGCTGGGTATCTATCGCCAGACCGGCTGCTATATCGAACGTATTCGCCGCAACGGCATTCTCGCCAGTCCGGACGGCGACGCGGTGCTTCAGCTCGGCGACGACATTTCGCTGGTAGGTTATCCAGACGCTCACGCGCGGCTCGACGCCAGCTTCCGCAACGGTAAAGAGGTATTTGACCGCGATCTGCTCGATATGCGCATCGTGACTGAGGAAATTGTGGTGAAGAACCACAATGCGGTGAATAAGCGTCTCAGCAAACTCAACCTCACGGATCACGGCTGCTTCCTGAACCGCGTCATCCGCAGTCAGATCGAAATGCCAATCGACGACAGCATTATGCTGCACAAAGGCGATATCCTGCAGGTCAGCGGCGAAGCAAAACGCGTCAAAAGCGTGGCGGATCGCATCGGCTTTATTGCGATTCACAGCCAGATGACCGATCTGCTGGCGTTCTGCGCCTTCTTTATCGTCGGGCTGATGATCGGGCTGATCACCTTTCAGTTCAGCAACTTCAGCTTCGGCATCGGCAACGCCGCCGGACTGCTGTTTGCTGGCATTATGCTCGGCTTTTTGCGCGCCAACCATCCCACCTTCGGCTATATCCCGCAGGGCGCCCTGACCATGGTGAAAGAGTTCGGGCTGATGGTGTTTATGGCGGGCGTCGGGCTGAGCGCTGGCAGCGGCATCAACCAGGGCCTCGGCAGCGAAGGCGCGTTGATGCTGCTGTGCGGTCTGCTGGTGAGCCTGCTGCCGGTCGTAATCTGCTATCTGTTCGGCGCCTACGTGCTGCGCATGAACCGCGCGCTGCTGTTCGGCGCGATTATGGGCGCGCGCACCTGCGCGCCGGCGATGGAAATTATCTGCGACACGGCGCGCAGCAATATTCCGGCGCTGGGCTATGCGGGCACCTACGCCATCGCCAACGTGCTGCTGACGCTGGCGGGCACGCTGATTGTGATTATCTGGCCGATTTTGCCCTTATAAAATTTTTTCGGCTCCGTCCAGAACTTTTTTATTCAGGGTGAGTCTGAATAAGTGCCACTGCTTTTCTTTGAAATCCCCAAATTGTGGAGCCCGCCAGCTTTTTGCTGACGGGTTTTTTTATGCCTGCGGTTTGCCCGACCGCCAAAGGCAGAGCGGACAAGGGGCGCGCACCTCGTCACTGAACTTAAACCGTTCTGAAACCTGCGCGTCATTTAGGAACCGGCGCTATATCTCCCGACGCACCGCATCGCCAGAATAGGTCGCTTCATTGACATTTTGTGCGCAACGGCGAACGGGCGCAGACCTACGACGAGGATTTCTTACCCTATGGAAGCGTTGAACCACTCTCTGTTTTTAGCTATTAACGCCACGCCCGATTCGCCCGGCTGGCTGCTGGCGCTGGCGACCTTTATCGCCAAAGATTTGATCGCCATCGTGCCGCTGCTGATTGTCGCGCTCTGGCTCTGGGGGCCGCGTGACCAGGTGAAATCGCAGCGCGTGCTGGTGCTCAAAACCGGTATGGCGCTGATCTACGCCCTTGCTATCTCCTGGTGCGTTGGCCAGCTTTTCCCCCATCCGCGGCCCTTTGCTATCGGGCTTGGCTATCAGTTTCTGCATCATGCGCCTGACGACTCCTACCCGAGCGACCACGGCACCACTATTTTCACCTTTGCGCTGGCGTTTATCTTCTGGCATCGCCTCTGGTCAGGTGTGATCCTGATGGCGCCTGGCACCGCCATCGCCTGGTCGCGCGTCTATCTCGGCGTGCACTGGCCGATGGATATGCTGGGCGGATTTCTGGTTGGGCTGCTCGGCTGTCTGGCGTCGCACCTCGCCTGGCAGGGATATGGCGTGCGCATGCTGGCGATCTTTAACGCCGCCTACCGCGCGCTGTTCGCCCTGCCGATACGCAAGGGCTGGATCCAGGATTAAGCAAGCTGGCAGCGCGCTGGCCTCTAAGCTGATGGCGCTGACAGGCAATCCCTTGGTCTGAAAGCGGATGGCATAGTGCTGTCGCGAGTAGCAGGGCCCGATCGCAAAGTCGCTCAAGGCATCCCTGCGCGCTCGGCCCGCGGCATCCCTGCCGCGGGCCGCTTTGCTCTTCGAGCCCTGCTACCCGCTCCCTACACTCGGCAGCCGTTTGCCTGAAAAGACTAACGGCCGGCATTACTTAACTAAACCATTTGCCGAATAGTGAGTGGAACTGCATCAGCACGAAATCGACGATGCGGCTGAAGAAATTGCCCTCCGGCACCTCCTCCATCACCACCAGCGGCCGCTGCTCAATGGTTTTGCCGTCAAGCTGGAAGTCGATGGTACCCACCACCTGATTTTTCTTTAAGGGCGCCTCAAGCTGCGGCGTGGTAAGGGTATAGCTCGCCTTCAGGTTCTTCATTTGCCCTTTCGGCAGCGTCAGCGCGGCATCCTTCTCGACGCCGAGGTTGACCTCTTTACGATCGCCGAACCAGACGCGCTGCTGGGCGAAGGGTTTATCCGCCTTAATCGGCGTCACGGTTTCATAAAAGCGGAATCCCCAGGTCAGCAGCTTCTCGCTCTCGCGGAAGCGCGCGGCGTCGGTGGCGGTGCCGAGCACCACGGAGATCAGCCGCATACCGTTCTCGGTGGCGGAGGCCACCAGGTTATTACCGGCGCCCGAGGTATGGCCGGTTTTGATACCGTCGACCTGCAGGTTGGTGCTCCAGAGCAGCCGGTTACGGTTCATCTGGCGAATACGGTTGAAGGTGAACTCTTTCTCTTTATTCAGCGCATACTCTTCCGGCACGTCGCGGATCAGCGCCTGGCCAATCAGCGCCATATCGCGCGCCGTACTGTACTGCCCTTCCGCATCCAGCCCGTGCACCGTCATAAAGTGAGTATTCTTCAGCCCAAACGCCTTAACGTAGTTGTTCATCAGCCCGATAAAGGCGTCCTGGCTGCCGGCGACATAGTCCGCCAGCGCGATGCAGGCGTCGTTGCCGGACTGAATGACGATGCCTTTATTCAGCTCCGACACCGGAATGCGGTCGCCGGGCTTGAGGAACATCAGCGACGAGCCTTTCAGTTTGGGATTGCCGGTGGCCCAGGCATCCTGCCCGATGGTCACCATATCGTCGCGCTTGATTTTGCCCGACTTCAGCGCCTGGCCGACCACATAGCTGGTCATCATCTTGGTCAGGCTGGCGGGATCGAGCCGGTCGTCCGCATTGCCTTCCGCCAGCACCTTGCCGCTGGCGTAATCCATTAATATCCAGGCTTTGGCTTCGACCTGAGGGGGCGCAGGGGCATCCACGGCAAAAGCAGCAGGGGCGATAAACAGCAGTAGCGAGGCGGCGGCGTGCCGCAGGCGGCATGAGGAACGAATAGTGGTCATGTGCGAGGAAATTCCATGTTAAATCGCGGTTTTAAGGCAAAAATCGACAGAGTAAAACGCTACTCTCTGCAGAGCATGAAAAAAACCGCTCAACCGTAAAGTTTTATAGAGTTTAGTAGAGTAACCCTGGCATCGGCCGGGCGCGCTGACCAGTGTCGCGCCCGGCGAGCGTCTGGAAAAGCCGGTGAAATTCCGATTTTTCGCAGAAGGGTTAAGAGTGTCACAAAATTCTGCCAGGCTGATGGGAGTCTATAGAGGAGACCCACCATGGACTTAGCCGTATTCGATCTCGACGAAACCGTTATCTGCGAAGACAGCACCGGCCTCTGGCTGCGCTGGCTGGTTTCGCAGGGCTTTGCCCGTGAAGCGCTGCTGGCTGAAGAGCAGGCGCTGATGGCGCACTACTACGCGGGCACGCTGGCGATGGAAGATTATATGGCGCTAACGCTCTCGCCGCTGGCCGGTCTGGCGGCGCCGACCGTCGCGGGCTGGGTACGCCGCTGGATACAGCGCGACATTCTGCCGCGCGTCTATCCTGAAGCGCGCGACCGCATCAGCTGGCACCAGCAGCGCGGTGACAAAGTGGTGATCTGCTCCGCCAGCGGCGAACATCTGGTGACGCCGATTGCCGAACGGCTGGGCGCGCACGGCGCGCTGGCGATTGGCGTCGAGGTCGTGGATGACCGCTACAGCGGACAAACCTACGGCACCATGACCTATAAAGAGGGAAAAGTTACGCGGCTGACCGACTGGCGCGCCCTGCAGCAGGAGCAGAACTTCGCCCACACCTGGGCCTATAGCGACTCGATGAACGACCTGCCGCTGCTGGCGCAGGCCGATCATGCGCTCGTGATTAACCCGGATGCGCTGCTGCATCAGGAGGCGCTGAACCGCGGCTGGCAAGTCTGCCGCTGGGCGCGCTGACTAGCCGCGTGACGCGCCGGCTGTCTCGACCAGCCCCACCTTCAGCAGCTTGCCGTTGTCGCTGTCGGTAAGCACGTAGAGATAGCCGTCCGGCCCCTGACGCACGTCGCGGATACGCTCGTCGCGATCCTTAAGCAGACGCTGCGTCTCGACGACCTTTTCGCCGTTGACGCTGAGCCGTATCAGGCTCTTATCCTTAAGCGCGCCGATAAACAGCGAATTCTTCCACTGCGGAAAGCGCGCGCTGTTATAAAAAGCCATGCCGCTCACCGCAGGCGACTGTTTCCAGTAGAATAGTGGCTGCTCAGTGCCCTCAGCGTACGATCCTTTCGATTCCGGCACCTTGCTGCCGTTGTAATCAATTCCCCAGGTGGCCAGCGGCCAGCCGTAATTTTTGCCTTTCTGCGGAATATTCACCTCATCCCCACCGCGCGGGCCGTGCTCGCTTTCCCATATCTGCTGCGTCCAGGGATTCAGCGCCAGCCCCTGCGGATTGCGCAGGCCGTAGGCCCAGATCTCGGGACGCGCGCCGCTGCGGCCGACGAAAGGATTATCTTTCGGCACGCTGCCGTCCTGGTTTAGCCGCAGCATTTTGCCGGTCAGCTTATCGAGATCCTGCGCGCTGCTGCTGTGAAAGTTATCGCCAAAAACGATGTAGAGATAGCCGTCACGATCGAAGGCCAGGCGCGTGCCGAGGTTATTGCCCGCCGAAAGCGCTGGCGTCTGACGGATCACCGGCCTGAAGCCGGTCAGCCGCCGGTTGTCTGCGCTGAGCTGGCCATAACCCACCACCGCGCCCAGTTCACCGCCGCTGCTGGCTTGGGTATAGCTGAGCCACACGCGGCGGCTCTGCGCAAAGTCCGGCGCCAGCACCACGTCAAGCAGCCCCGCCTGTCGGCGCACCGCCGCTTTCGGCACCCCCTCGATCGGCGGCGACAGGCCGCTGTCGGGCCGCCAGCTACGCAGCTCTCCGCTGCGTTCAGTCAGCAGCAGCGTCTGATTATCGGGCAGAAACGCCACCGACCAGGGATGATTCAGCTTGTCCTGCAAAACCTGAACCTGCACTTCCTCCGCCAGCGCGGGGAGAGTAAACAGCGCGCCGCCGAGTAGCAGCGCGGCAGTCAGTCGGGCCATAGTGTGCTCCAGTCGTCAGGGGATGAGCTTAAGCGTAGCCAGCACGACCAAATAATGTTCAGGCTTTACAAAAGATTAAAGAAGAGAGGTCGCTTTCAGCGAGGCGCGTAGTCGCTGCGGATACCGCTCAGCGCAGATAAAGGAAGTCGAAGGTGAATCGCACAGGCAGCCCGTCGGGAACCCGCCAGGGAGGAACAGAAAGGAAACGCCCGCTGCGCGTGCAGCGGGCGGGAAGCTTACTCGAAGCAGGTTTCCGGGTTATCGGAGAGGGAGATAAAGCCCTTGCCCCCTTCGGTCAGGGCGATAATTTTGCCTGACTCGATATCGTAGACCCAGCCGTGCAGGCGTACTTTGCCTTTACGCAGCGCCAGTGCCACGGACGGATGTGTCTTGATATTGTTCAACTGGGCGATGACGTTCTCTTTGACCATCTCGTTCAGCTTCGCTTCTGGCGTCTCATACTGACGCTCTTCTACCACGGTTTTCGCCGCATCCGCGTAGTGCAGCCAGTGATCGACTGCCGGCATATTATCCATGCACTGACAGGAGGCGATAGCGTTCATCGCGCCGCAGTTGGAGTGACCGCAAATAATAATTTCGCTAACGCCCAGCACCATGACGGCATATTCAATGGTGGCGGATACGCCGCCCGGCTCCGGCCCGAACGGCGGCACGATATTACCCGCGTTGCGGATCACGAAGAGCTGGCCCGGCTCCTGCTGGGTCACCAGCTCCGGTACTAAACGGCTGTCGGAACAGGAGATAAACAGCGCTTTCGGATTTTGGTTCGACGCCAGGCTTTTGAAAAGATCCTTCCTTTCAGGAAACACATTCTGTTGAAAACTCAGAAATCCGTTAACGATCTCTTTCATCATTGCGCTCTCACATTATCCACTTAGTCGACTGCGGCGACAGGTGTCCGCAGCTGCCTTGTTAACTGCTTATTGTTGAATTCACAGCAAATTTGAATTCAGGATTTAAGCACCAGGCCGCGCTAAACTCAACCCTGTTCTGATTATTGACAAAAAGTACGCCTTTAGCGGCCAGAAATTTTCGCTGAAATTCCCGTGGGTTAGCCTCTGACCCGCAGGCCGCCACGTTTGCACTTATTTACGTAATACAGGGGAGAAATCGCCGCCCTTTACCAGACAGAATCGTCGCTTATCTCACTGAAAAGACGCCATAATCTCCCTACAAAAAGCGCGGCAATGTCAGCGTGACATGGCGAAACCCGCGCAGGCGTCAGCGCGGCGAACAGGCCAGCGTCCGGTAAGATGGGGAGCGACGTGCAGGTTGCTTTAGCCGTACAGCTTCTGATGCGCCTGCTTGCGCGTCAGATAGTCTTCATCTTCGCGCAGGCGATCCCAGTAGGCCTTGAAAACGGCCGCCGCAGCGGCCTTCTCTTCGTCGACGCCGCGCGGCAGCTCGTTGCCGTCGGCGTCATACTTACGTCCGCCCTTATGATTGCTGTAGCGGCGCGCGCGGGTATAGCCCATCTGAATGAACTTGCGCGCCATATCCATACCGACAAAATCATCCTGCGCGCGGTAGGCTTCAAACAGCGCCATGATCTTCGCCGCTGACGCTTCGGCGATCGGCACGGTGCGGAAGCGCCAGTGCGGCAAGATCTCGCTTTTATAAGGCTCCACCATCAGCACGCCCTGCTCGCCGCGCCCGACCTGATAACGTTCAGGGTGTTTGCGGAAGTCGATAGTTTTAAAGTCCTGCTCGTAATCGAATTTTTTCATGTCTTGAGTTTAGGATCGAGCGCGTCACGTAGCCCGTCGCCAAGCAAATTAAATGCTAAAACCGTGAGAAAAATCGCGAGACTGGGAAAAATTGCCACGTGCGGCGCCAGTACCATATCGGCGCGCGCCTCGTTGAGCATCGCGCCCCACTCCGGCGTCGGCGGCTGCGCGCCCAGGCCAAGAAACGACAGGCTGGCAGCGGTAATAATCGAGGTGCCGATGCGCATAGTGAAGTAGACCACGATAGACGACACCGTGCCGGGCAGAATATGGCGCAGCAGAATGGTGGCGTCCGAGGCGCCGATGCTGCGCGCCGACTCAATATAGGTCTGATGCTTCAGCACCAGCGTATTGCCGCGCACCAGGCGGGCGAACGCCGGGATGCTGAAAATCGCCACCGCAATAATCACGTTGCTCATGCCGCTGCCCATAATCGCCACCACCGCAATCGCCAGCAGAATGCCGGGAAAGGCGAACAGCACGTCGCAAATGCGCATAGTAATGCGATCCCAGGCGCCCTCGTAGTAGCCCGCCAGCAGGCCGAAGAAGGTGCCGATGGCCGCGCCGATCGCCACCGAAAAGAAGCCAGCAATCAGCGAAATACGGGTGCCAACCAGCACGCGGCTGAAGATATCGCGCCCCAGCGCATCGACGCCGAACCAGTGCATCAGCGAAGGCCCCTCGTTGAGCCGGTCATAGTCGAAATAGTTCTCAGCGTCGAACGGCGCAATCAGCGGCGCGATAAACGCCAGCACGATCAGCAGCAGCACGAACAGCCCGGCGGTCATCGCCACCGGCTGGCGGCGAAAGCGTCGCCAGAACTCGCTCCAGGGCGTTCGAACCCGATTTTCCGTCGTCAGCGGCAGGCTTTTCAGCACCGCTTCGCGTCGCCAGTTTTTCATTGCGACTCCTTACCTGTAGCGAATAGCGGGATTGATTGCCGCATAGAGCAGGTCGACAATCAGGTTGATCAGGATGAACTCCAGCGAAAAGAGCAGCACTTCGGCCTGGATCACCGGGTAGTCGCGCATCTCCACCGAATCCACCAGCAGGCGACCGAGGCCAGGCCAGTTGAAGACCACCTCCACCACGATGGAGCCGCCAAGCAGAAAGCCGAACTGCAGGCCCATCATAGTGACCACCGGGATCATGGCGTTGCGCAGGCCATGTTTAACCACCACCAGCGACTCGCGCACCCCTTTGGCGCGCGCGGTGCGCATATAGTCTTCCTGCATCACCTCAACGAACGAGGCGCGGGTAAAGCGCGCCATCACTGCCGCCACGGCGGCGCCCAGCGTAATCGACGGCAGAATATAGTGCCGCCAGCTGTCAGCGCCGACGGTCGGCAGCCAGCCCAGCTCCACCGAAAAAACCTGCATCAGCAGCATGCCGAGCGCAAAGGCGGGAAAAGAGATGCCCGAAACCGCCAGCGTCATGCCGAGGCGATCGGGCCAGCGGTTGCGCCACACGGCGGAGACGATGCCGATCGTCATGCCGAAAATCACCGCCCAGATCATGCTGGCCAGCGTCAGCCACAGCGTCGGCATAAAGCGGGTGGCGATTTCCTCGGCGACCGGCCGCTTCGACACCAGCGAATGACCGAAGTCGCCCTGCAGCGCATTCAGCATAAAGTGCCAGAACTGCTGCGGCAGCGGCTGATCCAGCCCCAGCTCCTGGCGCACCAGCGCCACCACCGTGGCGTCGGCGTCCTGACCGGCGATCAGGCGCGCCGGATCGCCCGGCAGCAGGTGCACAAACAGGAACACCAGCACCGCGACAATCAGCAGCGTCGGGATGAGCCCGAGCAGACGTTTAATAAAATAGTTAAGCATGCGAAATCCTGCGCAGCGGCGGCCAGCCCGCGCGGGCTGGCCGGTCGGGTTACTTCAGGTCGGCCTCGTCAAAGCTGAATGAGGTATCGGGCATCACGTAGAACCCGGTCAGCGACGCGGTGTTGGCGGAAACCAGCTGCTCCACCACCAGCGGGATCCACGGATGGTCGTTCCAGATTTTATCCTGCGCGTCTTTATAGAGGCTGGCTTTGCGATCGCGATCGGTGGTCTTCAGCGCATCGGCCAGGTCTTTATCCACCTGCGGATTGCTGTAGAAGGCGGTGTTAAAGATGGCGGGCGGCCAGGAGGTGGTGGCGAACAGCGGCGTCAGCGCCCAGTCGGCTTCGCCGGTAGAGGCGGACCAGCCGGTGTAGAACATTCGGACGCCGCTCTCTTTCTGGCCTTTACTCTCCACCTCGGCGGCGCGCTGGCCAGCGTCCATCGCCGTGACTTTCACCTTCACGCCCACCTGCGCCAGCTGCTGCTGGGTAAACTGCAGCACTTTTTGCGCAGTGCTGTGGTTATGCGACGACCAGAGCGTGGTTTCAAAGCCGTTGGGGTAGCCCGCTTCCTTCAGCAGCTCGCGCGCTTTGGCCGGGTTATATTGAATCGCCGGGTAGCGCTGCGCAAAGTCGATTGACGGCGGGACGATGCCGGTCGCCGGCGTTGCATAACCGGCGAAGGCGACTTTGGTCAGCGCCTCGCGGTTGATGGCGTACTCAAGCGCCTCACGCACCTTCGGGTTGTCGAACGGCTTCTGGGTAACGTTCAGGCTGATATAGCGCTGCATGATCGACGGCGAGGTCACCACCTTCAGCTTCGCGTTCTTCTCCAGCAGTTTGGCCTGCTCGAAGGGGATCGGGAACGCGAAGTTCGCTTCGCCGGTCTGCAGCATCGCCGCGCGGGTGTTGTTATCCACCACCGGACGCCAGGTGATGCTGTCGAGTTTCGGATAGCCCTTCTTCCAGTAGCCGTCCCACTTTTTCACCTTCACATAGTCGGTCTGGTTCCAGGTCACCAGCTCATATGGGCCGGTGCCGACGGGGTGAAAGCCGATCTCTTTGCCATATTTTTTCAGCGCGGTGGGCGAAATCATCGCGGCGGCCGGGTGCGCCAGGTTGTTGATAAAGGCCGAAAACGGCTGCTTCAGGGTGATCTTGACCGTGGTGGGATCGACGGCCTCGGTGGTGGCGATATATTTAAACAGGTTATAGCGCTTGAGGTGGTTATCCGGATTGCTGGCGCGCTCCAGGTTGACCTTGACCGCTTCGGCGTTAAAGTCAGTGCCGTCCTGGAACTTGATTCCCGGACGCAGCTTAATGGTGTAGGTCAGGCCGTCCGGGCTTGCCTGATAGCTTTCCGCCAGCACGTTAGTCAGCTTCATCTCTTTATCAAAGCCGAACAGCCCCTGATAGAAGGATTTCGCCACCGCCTGCGACAGCGTGTCGTTGGCGTCGTAAGGATCGAGCGTGGTGAAGTTGGAGCCGACGGCGATAACCGCGTCTTTTGCCGCCCAGGCGGGCAGCGCCGCCATGGCGCTCATGACGCCCGCAGCCAGTAACCCTTTACGCATTGCGTTGTGCATCGTGTTCTCCTGTATCCCTGCTTAGTGTGATTGTGATGTCAGGTGCTGCTGATAGCGTGACGCGCGACGAAATGGCCCGGTGCCACCTCCATCAGCGGCGCGACTTCAGGCTCGTCGCCCAGCGCGCGCACGGCGCTGGGTATTTCATCCACCATCAATGCGCGTTCGCGTCGACGGTGCGCCGGATCCGCCACCGGCACGGCAGCCATCAGCTTGCGGGTGTAGGGGTGCCTCGGCTGCTCGAACACCGCCTGGCGCGGCCCCATTTCAACGATCTGTCCCAGATACATAACCGCCACGCGATGGCTGATGCGCTCGACAACGGCCATATCGTGCGAAATAAACAGGAAGGCGATACCGAATTCGCGCTGCAGATCGAGCATCAGATTGACGATCTGCGCCTGAATCGACACGTCGAGCGCCGACACCGACTCATCGGCGATAACCACTTTGGGATTGAGCGCCAGCGCGCGCGCGATGCAGATGCGCTGGCGCTGGCCGCCGGAAAACTCATGAGGATAGCGCTGCGCGTGCTCCGGCAGCAGCCCCACTTTTTCCAGCAGCCAGGCGACGCGCTGCTCCGCCTCGCGACGCGGCATCACCTTATGCACCAGCAGCGGCTCCATAATAGAGAAGCCCACCGTCAGGCGCGGATCGAGCGAGGCGTAGGGATCCTGAAAGATAAACTGGATATCGCGCCGCAGATGCGCCAGCGCCGCGCCGGCGAGCCTGTCGATGCGCTGGCCGTTGAAGGTAATGGTGCCGCCCTGGCTCGCCACCAGCCGCAGCAGCGACCGCCCGGTGGTCGATTTGCCGCAGCCCGATTCACCCACCAGCGCCAGCGTCTCACCGGCGTAGAGATCGAAACTCACCTTCTCTACCGCATGCACGCGACGCCTGACGCGGTTAAGCAGGCCGCCGCGAATATCGAAGCGCGTCACCAGATCGCGCACCTGCAAAATCGGGTCGAGATCGCGACGCGCGGTGTCCTGCGGCGTCTCCGGCTCCGCCTGACCGCCAGCGCGCAGCAGAGGAAAACGTGCGGGCAGCGGCTGACCGCTCATTGCGCCAAGCTTCGGCACCGCCGCCAGCAGCGCCTGAGTATAGGGCTGCTGCGGCGCGTCAAAGAGCTGCTGCACCGGCGCGCTCTCCACCACATCACCGCGATACATCACCTGTACGCGGTCCGCCATTTCGGCCACCACGCCCATATCGTGGGTGATAAAAATCACCCCCATCTGCATCTCTTTTTGCAGCACGCGGATCAGCTGCAGGATTTGCGCCTGAATGGTGACGTCGAGCGCCGTGGTCGGCTCATCGGCGATCAGCAGCGCGGGACGGCAGGAGAGCGCCATGGCGATCACCACGCGCTGGCGCATGCCGCCAGAGAGCTGATGCGGATAGCGCGCCAGCACGCTCTGCGCCTCGGGAATGCGCACCAGATCGAGCATGCGCCGCGCTTCCGCCAGCGCCTGCTGATGGCCTTTGCCCTGATGCAGCCGAATCGACTCGGCAATCTGCTCACCAACGGTAAAAACCGGGTTGAGCGAGGTCATCGGCTCCTGAAAAATCATCGCCATGTCGGCGCCGCGCACGCGACGCATTACGCCTGGCGCTGCGCGCATCACGTCCAGCAGTTCGCCGCTGCGGCGGCGCAGCAAAATATCGCCGCTGACCTCGCCGCCCGCCTGCTCGATCAGCCGCATCAGCGCCAGCGAGGTGACCGATTTACCGGAGCCGGACTCGCCGACGATTGCCAGGGTTTCGCCGCGCTGCACCTCGAGCGAGAGGTCGCGCACCGCGTGCGTCACGCGCCCTTCATGGCTGAAGCGTACGTTGAGATTGCGTACCGCCAGAACCTGATCCGGCGCCATTTGCTGCGTCATGCCTGCTCCTTAGCCTTCGCGATAGATGCCGACCTCAATCTCTTCGCCCACGCGCGCCACGCCGCGGTACATGCCTTCGCTGTTGAACGGCAGCGCCACGTTGCCGAAACGATCGATAGCGATCAGGCCGCCGCTGCCGCCCAGCTCGGGAACGGCGTCGTGGATAACGTTAACGCACGCCTGCTGCAGCGAATGACCGCCGTAGCGCATCTGCGCGGCGATATCGTAGGCCGCCAGGGTGCGAATAAAGACTTCGCCCGTCCCGGTGCAGGAGACCGCCACCGTGTCGTTGCTGGCGTAGCAGCCTGCTCCCGGCAGCGGCGAGTCGCCGACGCGGCCCGCCTGTTTGTTGGTCATGCCGCCGGTCGAGGTGGCGGCGGCGAGGTTGCCCTCCGCATCGATCGCCACCGCGCCCACGGTGCCGAATTTACGGTCGGGATCGAGCGGATCGTCAGCTTTCGCCGCGCCATCGTGATCCAGCACCATTTCATCGCTGGCCAGCGCGCGCTGCAGCTGCTCCCAGCGTTCCGGCGTCGAAAAGAAGTCGGGATCGACCTCCTCCAGTCCGTTATCCCGCGCAAATTGCTCCGCGCCTGCGCCGATAAAGAGCACGTGCGGGCTCACGTCCAGCACCTTGCGCGCCGCCAGCACCGGGTTGCGCAGGCGCGACACCCCTGCCACCGCGCCTGCCGCCAGCGTGCGGCCGTCCATCACGCAGGCGTCCAGCTCGTGCGTGCCCTGATGCGTGAAGACCGCGCCCTTGCCGGCGTTGAACAGTGGGCACTCCTCCAGCAGCCGCACCGCCTCGGTCACGGCGTCCAGCGCGCTGGCGCCCTGCGCCAGCATCTGCTGTCCCGCACTGAGGATATCGCTCAGCGCCTGACGATACGCCTGCTCTTTTTCTGCGCTCATTGCCGAGCGCGTAATGGCGCCTGCCCCACCGTGAATGGCGATGACTGCTTTAACCATAACGCTTGCCCTGTCCTTTTACCGGAGTGAAAACACTGATTTAAAATGGTTTTCAGCCAATTTAAATGATTTTTGACTATAGAAAGCCTCTCTGAGCTTGTAAAGGAGAAACTGGCGCGTCAGCCATAACCTTTTATTGTGGCTTATGCCGCGGCGGAAATGTGACTCTGCTGGCAATTAGCACCATAATAGTCCGCAACGTTCTTTACTCAGGTTGCTCATACGATGGAAAGCTTTACCGCAGGATTAATTTCTCTGGAGGAGGCGCAGGCAAAAATGCTGGCGCAGCTTCAGCCTCTGCGCGATCGCGTCAGCGTGCCGCTGGCGGATGCGGCTGGCCGCATTACCGCCTTGCCGGTCACCTCGCCGATTGACGTGCCGCCCTTTGATAACTCGGCGATGGACGGCTACGCCGTGCGACTGGCCGATATTCAATCGGACCAACCGCTGAAGATTGCCGGCAAAGCCTTTGCCGGCGCCCCTTTTGACGGCGACTGGCCAGCGGGCAGCGCGGTACGCATTATGACCGGCGCGCCGGTGCCGCCGGGGTGCGAAGCGGTGGTGATGCAGGAAGAGACGCACGAGGTTGACGATGGCATTGTGATTAACGCGCCGGTGCGGGCGGGACAAAATATCCGCCGGATCGGCGAAGATATCCGTCGCGACCAGCCGGTGCTGGCGGCAGGCGTACGGCTCGGCGCAGCGGAGCTGCCGCTGCTCGCCTCGCTCGGCCTTGCCGAAGTCAGCGTGCTGCGCAAGCTGCGCGTGGCGGTTTTCTCCACCGGCGACGAGCTGCAGCCTGTCGGCCAGCCGCTGGCGCCCGGTCAGATCTACGACACGAACCGTTTTGCCGTCTCGCTGATGCTGCGCAAGCTCGGCTGCGAAGTGATCGATTTGGGCATCATTAAAGATGATCCGCAGGCGCTGCGCCGCGCGTTCGCAGAAGCGGATCGGCAGGCCGACGTAGTGATCAGCACCGGCGGCGTATCAGTCGGCGAAGCGGATTTCACCAAAACCATGCTGGACGAGCTCGGCGTTATCACCTTCTGGAAGCTGGCTATCAAGCCAGGTAAGCCTTTCGCCTTCGGCCGCCTCGCCAGCAGCTGGTTCTGCGGGCTGCCGGGCAATCCGGTGTCGGCCGCCGTCACCTTCTATCAGCTGGTGCAGCCGCTGCTCGCCGCCCTGACCGGCCAGAGCGAGTCGCCGCTGCCGCCGCGCCTGCGCGCGCGTGCCGCCTCCCGCCTGAAAAAATCGCCTGGCCGCCTCGATTTCCAGCGCGGCATCATGCGTCGCGGCGAGGATGGCGAGCTGGAGGTGCACACTACCGGCCACCAGGGCTCGCACGTCTTTAGCTCTTTCGCCGCCGCCAACTGCTTTATCGTGCTGGAACGCGATCGCGGCGCGGTCGAGCCGGGCGAATGGGTCGAGGTTGAGCCATTCAATACGCTGCTGGAGGGGTAATGCTGCCTGAACTCAGCGATGAAGAGATGCTGCGCTATAACCGCCAGATTGTGCTGCGCGGCTTCGACTTCGACGGGCAGGAGAAGCTCAAGGCGAGCCGCGCGCTGATTGTCGGTCTTGGCGGGTTGGGCTGCGCGGCGTCGCCCTATCTGGCCGCCGCGGGCGTCGGCGCGCTGACCCTGCTCGACTTCGATACCGTCGCGCTGTCGAACCTGCAGCGTCAGATCCTGCATCACGACGCGGATATTGGCCGCGCCAAGGTCGACTCGGCAGCGCAGAGTCTCGCCGCCATCAATCCGCATGTGCATATCGATACCGTTAACGGCGTGCTGGAAGATGAGGCGCTTGAGGCGCTGATCGCCAGGCATCAGGTGGTGCTCGACTGTACCGACAACGTGCAGATCCGCGAACAGCTCAACCGCCTGTGTCGGTCGCGTGGCGTGCCGCTGGTTTCCGGCGCGGCGATTCGTATGGAAGGTCAGATTAGCGTCTTTACCTGGCAGCCGGGCACGCCCTGCTATCGCTGCATTAGCCGCCTGTTCGGCGAGCAGACGCTCAGCTGCGTCGAAGCGGGCGTGATGGCACCGCTGGTCGGGGTAGTTGGCGCCATGCAGGCGATGGAGGCGATTAAAGTGCTGACGGCCTTCGGCACGCCCGCCGCCTCGCGGCTGCTGATGTATGATGCGATGAGCGCGGAGTTTCGCAGCGTGAAGGTAGCGCAAGATGCGCACTGCGAAGTCTGTGGTTTGCCGACAGCCAGCTAATAAGCTTCAAAGCAGGTGGCATGGACCGAAAAGCAAAGCGTCCCGCGCCAGGGATGGCGCGGGCCGAGCGGCATGGATGCTTAAGCGACTTTGCGATCGGGCCATGCCACCTGCGTTCGCGCCCGAGCTAACCGCCATGGGGTAACTCTCGCTACCCCACATAGTCTGTTGAATCAGTAAATACCCTGACTGCGCAGATAGTCTTCGTAGGTGCCGGTAAAGTCCACCACGCGGTCCTCTTTGATCTCCAGCACGCGCGTCGCCAGCGAGCTGACGAATTCACGGTCGTGCGAAACGAAAATCAGGGTGCCTTCATACATCTCCAGCGCCATATTCAGCGACTCGATCGACTCCATATCCAGGTGGTTGGTCGGTTCGTCCATAATCAGGATATTGGGTTTCTGCATCATCAGCTTGCCGAACAGCATGCGTCCCTTTTCCCCGCCCGACAGTACCTTCGCCGGTTTTTTGATGTCGTCGTGGCTGAACAGCAGACGTCCCAGAATGCTGCGTACCGCCTGCTCGTCATCCCCTTCCTGCTTCCACTGGCTCATCCAGTCGAAGACGCTAAGGTCATCGGCGAAGTCGGCGGCGTGATCCTGGGCGTAATAACCAATACGCGCATTTTCCGACCATTTAACGCTGCCGCTGTCTGGCTCAAGTTCGCCGACCAGCGTTTTCAGCAGCGTGGATTTACCAATACCGTTGGCGCCGATAACCGCCAGCTTCTCACCGACTTCAAGCAGCAGGTTGAGATTTTTAAACAGCGGACCGTTATCAAAACCTTTAGTCAGCGCTTCAACTTCCAGCGCATTACGGAACAGTTTCTTATCTTGTTCAAAACGAATAAACGGGTTTTGGCGGCTGGACGCTTTAACTTCATCCAGCTTGATTTTATCAATTTGTTTCGCGCGCGATGTCGCCTGACGCGATTTAGAGGCGTTGGCGCTAAAGCGGCTAACAAAAGACTGCAGCTCGGCAATCTGCGCTTTTTTCTTCGCATTGTCTGCTAATAAACGTTCGCGCGACTGGGTAGCCGCCGTCATGTACTCGTCATAGTTACCTGGATAAACGCGTAATTCGCCGTAATCGAGATCCGCCATATGTGTACAAACCATATTCAGGAAGTGACGGTCGTGCGAGATGATGATCATGGTGCTTTCACGCTCGTTCAGCACCTGCTCCAGCCAGCGGATAGTATCAATATCCAGGTTGTTGGTTGGTTCATCCAGTAACAAAATATCAGGATTTGAAAATAACGCCTGCGCCAGCAGCACACGTAATTTCCAGCCCGGCGCAATTTCGCTCATCGGGCCATAATGCTGTTCAACCGGTATGCCAACGCCGAGTAATAACTCGCCAGCGCGCGATTCGGCGCTGTAGCCATCCATTTCGCCGTAAAGCGCTTCAAGGTCCGCGACTTTATAGCCTTCCTCTTCGCTCATCTCCGGCAAAGCATATATGCGGTCGCGCTCCTGCTTTACTTCCCACAATTCATGGTGACCCATGATGACGGTGTCCAGCACGCTATATTCTTCAAACGCGAACTGATCCTGTCTTAACTTACCGATGCGCTCGTTAGGATCGTATGAGACATTACCGCCGGTGGGCGCCAGATCGCCGCCGAGGATTTTCATAAAGGTGGATTTACCGCTGCCGTTTGCACCGATTAAACCGTAACGATTACCGCCGCCAAATTTTACGGAGATATTTTCGAACAGTGGCTTGCTGCCAAACTGCATGGTGATATTGCTGCTTACTAACACGGCATTGACCTTTATGGCTGAGTGAGGGGAAAAACGGCGGCCATTATGCCAGACATCGCCTTACGCATGCCAGCGCCAGGCGTGCGGCCTGAGGCAAGCCGCTGGCAGTGGGGGAAAAATAAAAAGCCGGTGGCTGTTCAGGCCACCGGCTCCCACTTGCAAGGATTGGGTAAATTTAGCCGATCAGGAAATCGTCAAGGCTTTTGCCCGAATCGAGCGCCTTTTTAATTGCCGCTGGGGTACGCCCCTGGCCGGTCCAGGATTTAACTTCGCCGTTCTCGTCAGTATAAGAATACTTGGCGGGGCGCGGCGCACGCTTGGCGCGTTTTTTACCGGTTTCCAGCGCGCCCAGTAATTCGTTCGGGTCAATACCGTCAGCCAGCAGCATTTCGCGATATTTAGAGAGCTTTTCTTCTTTTTCGCGGTTTTGCGCTTCTTCAGCTTCCACTTCTTCACGACGTTCTGTGACGACGACGGTTAATTTCTCCAGAATTTCTTCCAGATCGCTCAATGGCAGTTCACGCGCCTGAGCACGTAATGTGCGAATGTTGTTCAGAACTTTAAATGCGTCACTCATTATACTGTCCTTGACTAAGGGGTTTAATAAAACTGTAGCGCCAAGATTACCCAATTCAAATAAAAAAATAAATTAATTTTCGACTCCAGAAAATTCTGAAGCGCGCAGGCAAATTCCGTAGCTGAAACTTAAGTAAATTCTCACGGTGTTATTAACGATGAATTAACAGCCCAGGCCTGGATAAAAGCGGGAGGCTGAAATCGTTTTCATTGAAGGTTGAAGGGTTTAATAGCCTGCCGCCTGCGGGTGACAGGTGATATAAAGTGCTTTTTAGATGACTTTTTACAAATAGTATCTGAACAGATCACAGCATGGAGTTTAGGCAGAAGCGCGTGTCAAAAGGTTAATCTACGGCACGAATGGATAAAAAAAAGCCGGCGCGGGCGCCGGCTCAGACTCAAATTGATAACCTTTTATTATGAAGTTTTATTTGCTGGCTGTCTCAGGGGTTCGCGCACAAACTCATCGTCATTCGAGAGGGTTTCATGCAGATAGTGTTCAATCTGCTCCAGACTACGGTTACGCGTTTCCGGTACGCACTTGATGACAAATATCGCCCCCGCAATCCCCACCAGCGCAAAGATAAAGAAGGCGCCTGCCAGCCCCACGCTTGCCAGCAGCACCGGAAACATCAGCGAAATAAGGAAATTGGCGATCCACATAGCAAATACCGCCCCCCCCATAAAAATACCGCGCAGACGCGTTGGGAATATTTCCGAGAGCAGCAGCCAGGTGACTGGCGATAACGCGCCCTGCTGAAAACTTAAAAACAGCAGCATGCCGAACAGCACCATATAGCTGCGCCACATGTCAGGCTGACCATTAACGGTTTCCGGCATAAACAACGTCACCGCACCGATAAAAACCAGACAGGCGGTGCAGCCGAACTGACCAATCATGGTCAGCGTTCGCCGTCCCATTTTTCCCAGCAGCCAGATGCCGACAAAGGTCATTAATACTGAGATAACGCCGTTGGCGATGGTGGCGAACAGCGCTGCGCTGTCATCCATGCCGACCGCTTTTAGCATGGTCGGCGCGTAATACATAATGGTGTTAACGCCCGTTAGCTGCTGAATAACCGCAATGCCCATACCGATCAAAAAGAGCTTAAACAGCCAGGGTTTGCGCAGCTCGCTCAGTCGCGGGCGCTGCTGCTGCTCTTCCGACAGCGTCTCTTCTATTTCCGTCAATTCCCATTCGACGTCCTGGCGCGCGCGCGTCCGCTCCAGCACGCGGCGTGCATCGGCCAGGCGCCCTTTCATCGCGTACCAGCGCGGCGTGTCTGGCATAAACATCATGCCAAAGAAAAGCAGTACCGCCGGCAGCGTCGCCACTGCCAGCATCCAGCGCCAGGTGGTTTCACCCCCCCAGGCGGCGTTGAAACCGGCGTTGGAGATATAGGCCAGCATCTGGCCGGAGACGATCATCAGCTCCTGAAGCGTCACCAGCTGGCCGCGTCGGTTCGCTGGCGCGATTTCAGCGATATAGACCGGTACGGTCGCCGCAGCGCCACCCACGGCGACGCCCAGCACCAGACGGAAGAAAATCATCCAGCCCACATCTGGCGCCATCGAGGTGCCCAGGGCGCCGGTGGCGAAGATCACGGCCAAAATCAGAATAATTTTTTTCCGTCCGGCCGCTGCCGCGAAATGGCCGGAGAGCAGCGCGCCAAAAGCGGCGCCAAACAGCAGGCTGCTGGTCACCAGACCTGTGGTGAACGGCGTCAGATGGAGTTCCGGGCCCATAAACAGCAGCGCACCCGAGATCACGCCGGTGTCGTAGCCAAACAGCAGACCGCCAAGCGTAGCGACCACGGCGATGACTTTAACAAAAGGTTCGGTGCGGGCATTGCTGTTCGGCCCTGAGGCCTTATTCAGCGTAAGGTAAGATTCTCTGGACATGTCTTCTCCCGATGGTGTGCAGATGTCCAGTGAAAATAGATTATTTTTATCGCAAAGATAAAATATGAAATATTAGTTTTGAGCGGTGAATCATAGGCTCCGCTTATTTTTGCATGCTCGATCACATTTATTCGCTATAACCCTTTACCTGCCCCCCTTAATGGCGCCGCACATAAAACCCATCGAAGTGATAAAAGAGAATTTTTATTTCATTTATAGCGGCACGGCTGGCGTGCCTGTTGGGAGAAGCTGCGGCAGGTGCCGCAGCCGTAAGCAGAGAGAAAACGTTAGCTGGCGCTGGCGGCCGGGCCGAAAACGTCGAACTGCGGTAGCGTGACGTTCTGGTAAGTTTCCCAGCCGCCGCCCAGCGCTTTATAGAGCGCCACCAAATCGAGCGCGCTCTGCATGCGCGCCTGGGTCGCCTGCTCCTGCGCCTGCGCCAGCTGACGCTGCGCGTCCAGCACATCGATAAAGGTCGAGATGCCCTGACGATAGCTGTCGCTGGCCAGATCGAAGGCGCGCTGCAGCGACCCGGTGGTTTCATCCAGCGCCGTAACCCGCGCCTGATCGGCGCGATAGCTCACCAGCGCGTTTTCCACATCCTGCAGCGCAGTGAGCACCGTCTGACGATAGTCGAGCGCAGCACTCGCCTGCTGCGCGCGCGCCAGCTTCACGCTGGAGACCAGCCGACCGCCCTGAAAAATGGGAATCGACAGCGAGGGACCGACGGAATAGAAGTGGCTGCTCCAGTTGTCGAGATAGCTGACGTCGGTATTACGCACCCCAAGCTGGCCGGTAAGCGACAGGCTGGGAAAGAGCTGCGCCACCGACACGCCGATGTTCGCCGTCTGCGCGTGCAGCGTCGCCTCCGCCTGACGAATATCGGGACGGCGGCGCGCCAGCGTGGCGGGAATGCCGACCGGTACAATCTGCGGCAAAACAGGCATCGCTTTCGGCGCAAAGAGTTCATTATCCAGCGCGCCGGGGGTTTTGCCCAGCAGCACCGCCAGCCCGTTCATCGCCTGGCGCGCCTGCGACTGATACTGCGGCAGCTGCGCCTGCAGCGAACTGAGCTGCGCGCGCGCATTTTCCACATCGGTCAGCGGTGCCAGACCGTTGCGCTGCTGGCTCTGCGTGAGCTCCCAGCTCTGCTGCGCCACCGCAATCTGCTGCTCCAGCGTGGCGACCGTCGCCTGCGCGCCGCGCAGCTGCAAATAGGCGCGCGCCACTTCAGCCTCCAGCGAGACCAGCGCGTCGTTGCGCTGCTCAATAGCTGCCTGAGTTTGTGCATCGGCCAGCTCAACCTGGCGGCGAACTTTGCCCCAGAGATCCAACTCCCAGCTGGCGTCGAAGCTGCCCTGATAGAGCGTCACCGGCTGCTCCAGGCTGCTGAGCTGGCTGGCGGTGTCGCTGTCCAGCTGGTCAGTGGCACCGTTCGCTTTCAGCAGGCCTTCCAGCCCCAGCTGCTGGCGCGTGACCTTCGCGCTGCCGTTCAGGCTGGGAAAGAGGCCGCCGCGCGCCTGTGCCAGCTCCTGCCGCGCGCCCGCGATGCGCAGCACCGCCTGCTGTAGCGTCAGGTTGCCCTCAATGGCGCGGTCGATAAGGCTATTGAGCTGCGGATCGTTAAAGGTTTGCCACCAGCGCGTGTTAACGGCGCCGGACGCCGTTTTCGACGCCTGCTGCGCATCCATCAGGTGATATGCGCCGGGAAGCTGCGGCTTCGGCGCCTCGTAATCGGGACCCACGGCGCAGCCCGCCAGCCAGAGCGCCAGCGTCAGCAGACTGAGCGGTCTTGCCAGCGCGCATGTAGAGATAACCTTCATGTCAGTGTGCTCCTGCGCTGCCTTCGCTCTTAATGGGCGACAGCAGCCAACAAAATGGAATCAAGATCAGAGCAACGATGCTCAGGCCCGTAAAGACGTCGATGTAGGCCAGAATGCGCGACTGCGCCACCATCTCCTGATAGAGCTGCCCGGCCGCCAGCGTAGCCGGATCGCCCACCGCCGCGGTAAAGTCGCGGATCGCCTGCGCCCAGTGCTGCACGGTAATATTGAATTGCTCGTTCAGCGGCGTCATGTTGTGCACCATATGCGCTGAACGCACCTGCTCGCGCTCGGTGATGGCCGCGGTCGAGAGCGAGATGCCAATAGAACCCGCCACGTTGCGGAACATGGTAAACAGCGCCGAGGCGTCGGCGTTAAGGCGCTGCGGGATGGTAATAAAGGCGATGGTGGTCAGCGGAACAAACAGGAAACCCAGTCCGATGGACTGCGCGCTGCGCATCAGCACCAGCGTTTTAAAGTCGACGTCGGGCGTCAGGGTCGCGGAGTACATAAACGCCAGCGTCAGGCAGGTAAAGCCGAAGGCGATGATGTAGCGCGTCTGCACGCGCGGCATCAGGGCGAGCACCAGCGGAATAGTAAGCACAATCAGCACCGCACCCGGCGACAGCACCAGTCCCGACCAGGTCGCGGTATAGCCAAGATCCTGCTGCGCCAGCTGCGGCAGCACCACAGAGCTGCCGTAGAGGATCATCGCCATGCCTGCCATTAGCAGGCCGGAGACCCAGAAGTTGCGGTCTTTCATCACCAGGATATCCACCACCGGCTTACGGGCATACATCAGCCAGTAAACGGCCCCGACAATGCCAACCAGCGCCAGGGTGGCGAACAGCACGATGAAGTGGGAAGCGAACCAGTCTTCATCTTCGCCGCGGTCAAGAAAGACCTGCAGGCAGCCGAGCCCCAGCGTGATGAGGCCGATGCCGATATAGTCGATTTTCAGCCGCCCTTTCGCCCACTTGCGCTCCCAGGGCGGATCTTCCAGCAGCTGGTAGATCGCCAATACCGTCAGGATGCCCACCGGAATATTAATAAAGAACACCCAACGCCAGCTGTAGTTGTCGGTGATCCAGCCGCCCAGCGTCGGCCCGATAACGGGCGCAACGATGATGGCGATAGAAGAGAGGCCAAACGCCTTGCCGCGATCTTCCGCCTTAAAGTAGTCGAGCAACACCGACTGCTGCACCGGCTGCAGGCCGCCGCCGAAAAAGCCCTGCAGTACGCGGAACAGGATGATTTGCCATAGCTCGGTGGCGATACCGCACAGGAACGAACAGACGGTAAACATCACGATGCAGATCAGGAAGAACTGTTTGCGGCCAAAGAGTCGGCTGAAGAAGGCGGAAATCGGCAGTACGATGCCGTTGGCCACCAGATAGGAGGTCAGCACCCAGGTCGATTCGTCATAGCTGGATGAGAGCGAACCGGCAATGTGCGGCAGCGCCACGTTAACGATGGTGGTGTCGAGAATCTCCATGAACACCGCCAGCGTAACGGTCACCGCCACCAGCCAGGGATTGCTGGAGGGTTGCCAGCTCTGCGCCTGACTCATTCTACGGTAACCTTAGGCTCTACTGACAGGCCGAGCGGCAGCGGATGGTTTGGATCCAGCCCTTTGTCGATAACGATTTTCACCGGTACGCGCTGGACGATCTTCACGTAGTTGCCAGTCGCGTTCTCCGCCGGGAAGGTTGAAAAGCGCGAGCCTGAACCCATCTGAATGCTGTCGACATGCCCTTCCAGCTTCATATCGGGCCAGGCATCCACGCTAATTGCCACTTTGTCGCCTGGGTTCATACGCGTCAGCTGCGACTCTTTAAAGTTGGCGGTGACCCAGATATCAGGCGATACCAGTGAAAACAGCGAGCTGCCTGCCTGCACCAGGGTGCCAAGCTGTACGTTGCGTTTGGTGACGAAGCCGTCATACGGTGCGCGCACCTGGGTATAGGAGAGATTCAGCTCGGCAGTGTTCAGCTGTGCCTGCGCCTGTGCGACCTGCTGCTGGCGCGCTTCGACGTTGGTTTCCTGCTGGCGAATTTGCAGCGCGACCTGCGAGGCAACTTCCACCTGCGCTTTGGCGCTCTGCAGTTGCGCCTGGGCCGAACGCAGCTGCGCGGCGGCGGTATCGATATTGCGCTGGCTGGTAGCGCGTGGATCGACGCCGCGCTGACGGCGATAGTCCGCCTCGGCGTTGAGCAGGTTCGCCTGCGCTTTCGCCTGATCGGCCAGCGCCTGGTCGCGCTGTGCCGGATACTGTACCTTCGACAGCGCCAGCTGCGCCTGCGCCTGGTGCAGCTGCGCCTGAGCCAGGCCGAGCTGTGCTTTGGCCTGATCGCGCTGCGCCAGGGTATCGCGCGGGTCGATCTCCACCAGCAGATCGCCTTTTTTCACACGCTGGTTATCTTTAACCAGCAGCTTGACCACGTAGCCGGACGCTTTAGGCGCGATGGTGACCGCGTCACCTTCGGTAAAGGCGTCATCGGTGGTCTCTTCGTTACGCGTGCTAAACCAGAACCAGAAGCCCACAATCAGCATGATCACCACCACGACGGCGAGAATGATCAGCGGTTTTTTGCCGGGTCTTTTACGTTCGGGCTCATCGTTATTCTGGTCAGATTGCTCACTGGATGTATCCTGCTTTTTCTCTGCATCATCCTGATGAGATTTCTCTTTTTCATTCTCGCTCATAGTCAGTTCCGCATGGCTAACGCCCTAATTCCAGGGCATAAATGGTCAGTTAAACAGTAGATGGTAAACTGACATTTTCCAGCGTTTCTTGACCTTTCCCGACAAAAGAGGCACAAGCTGCAACATTTTTTTAAACGCAGCGGAAGTCAGTGCAGCAGGCGCAGCAGCAGCCAGCCGCTCAGCATCGACCAGGCGAGCATCGGTACAGAAAAGAGATGAAACTGCCACCAGACGGCGCGATCTTTCGCCATGCGTAGCGCGATAAGGTTGGCGAGGGAGCCGGGCAGCAGGCCGAAACCGCCGATATTCACCGCCCACGCAACGACGTCGGAAGGCGGTATCTTCTGCAGCAGCAGAATGGTGGCGGGCACGTTGCTGATAACCTGCGACAGGCCGATAGCCAGCAGATAAATTGCGCCGTCGCTAAAGTGCGACACGGCGTCGAAGTGACGCTGCACTACGGGCAGATGGGTAAGCAGGTAGACGTCGATAAACATGGCGATAAACACCGCCAGCAGACTCCAGTCGATAGCGAGCAGCACCTTGCGCGCCATGATCAGATAGCAGCCCATAATCAGCAGCAGCGCCCAGCCGGTCATCTGCCACTCCAGCGCGGCGACAAACAGCAGATAGAGCAGCACGCTAACGGCAAACAGCGGCTTTTGCCAGGCGCGGGGCGCGTCACTGCCCTGCTTTTGGATAGCACGCGGCTTGAAACTGAACCACGTCAGCGCCAGCAGCGTCACCAGCAGCCAGACCGCCAGCGGCGTCATTTGCCCGATGAACCCGGCTACGCTGAGCTTGCCGTGACTCCACAGCAGGATATTTTGCGGATTGCCCACCGGCGTCAGCAGCGAGCCGGCATTTACCGCCAGCGCTTCAAAGATGATCAGTCGGGACAGCGGCAGGCGTGAATATTTACGTAGCGTCAGGGTCAGCGGCACCAGAATAAACAGCGCCACGTCGTTGGTCAGAAAGGTAGAGAGCAGCGCGGCGGCCAGCACCATAAACAGCGCCAGCGCGCGTTCATGGTGGAAGCGGCCAATCAGGCGCGCGCCCAGCACGTCGAAGTAGCCGCTGCTCTCCAGCCCTTTGGTTAACAGCAGCAGCCCTGTTAGCGTGACGATAGTGTGCCAGTCGACCGCGCCAGGGAGATCCGCCCAGCGGAAATTCGCCAGCAGCAGCAACACCGCGCCGAGCGCTAACAGCAAATGCAGAATACGATCATGCAAAAACGGGCGCAGCACGGTGAGCATGGTAGCGAGTCCGGTAGTTAGTGACGGCTTTCGTAAAACTTCTGGAAGACGGCAAGCGTCTCATCGCTGACGTGATGCTCAATGCCTTCGGAATCGCGACGCGCGGTTTCCGGGCTGATGCCCAGCGCAAGCAGGAAGGTTTCGACGATATGATGGCGGGCGCGGCTCTCCGCCGCCAGCTTTTCGCCCTCGCGGGTCAGAAAGACGCCGCGATAGGGAACCTGTTCCACCAGCCCGGCGCTGCTGAGACGTTTCAACATTTTAGCGACGGTAGGCTGCGAGACCCCCAGGCGTGCCGCCATATCGACCTGACGCGCCTCGCCGAATTCACCGATTAAATCTGAGATCAACTCAACGTAGTCATCGATCAGTTCGCGACGATGCGCTTCGCGAACCTGTCGGAATCCTTCGACATGCTCTTCAATATCTTTCAGGGGTCCAGGCGACGCGGACGCCCCACTTTTGGCACGACGACTCATTCATCTTCCTCTTTATTATTCTCCGTACCCGCACAGCGAGACGGATTTGCTGCGCTCATTGTAAACCAGGCACAAAGAAGCTCAAATTTTTCGTAAATAGCATTGGCTACAGGGTATAGCCAGTGCTATATTTGTCGATATTGTAGGCAAACGCGCAGACAATCAGGAGACGATCGTGCAGGATCCTTATCTGTTATTACTGCTTTTTCTCCTGTTTATCGCCGGCCTTTGCCTGCTGTTACGACGTTACTGATTGGGAGGTCGATATGAGCACCCTGAAATGCTGTCTTGACTGCGGCAAATGCTTCCAGACTGAAAAACCGGCTTCATCCGCAACGCTGAAATCCTGGCTTTGCCTGCTAAGCCGCTCCCCGTTTTCGCTTCGTTTGATGCTGGTTGAAAAACTGCTGGGTGAAAAACGCAGCAGTCGCAACTGCCCAAATCTTATCTGGCGCGGCTAACGCACAATCTTCCTTATGCAGCCTCTGCTGTTCGCCTAGGCTGCTTTGCTGTTCGCCCCTTCTCACGCCTTTTAGCGCCGCTTCCCTTCTTGAGCAAAGCGATCGCGTCGCTCCGACAATAAGAGGCGTTAAAAAAGAGATAAAAAAAACGGCCGCGAAGGGCCGTTTTTTTCTGCAACTGGTCTAAGCAAAACTTAGAAGCTGTAACCTACGCCAGCAATCCAGGTGCCTACGTCGACATTACGGATACGGCTCTGCTCGTAACCCACGTCGATAGCGAACTGCTGGTACGGGTTGAACTGCAGACCGGCACCGTAGGAGAAGCCTACGTCGCTCGAATCAGAGTTAGAACGGAAAGTGGTGTCGTTCTGCTGGAATTTACCGTAGCCGATACCTACCACGCCGTAGATGCTCGCCCAGTCGTTCAGACGGTAAGCAGGACCTGCGGTGAAACCGTAGTACTGGCCTTTGTTGTACACGCCAGATTCAGTGCGATCTTTTTCGGTGTAGGTGAAAGAACCGATCCAACCCAGCGGGTTAGAGCCGTCTTCATAACGGTATTTCAGGTTGAAACCGTTCGCTTTGTTAGCCACGCCCTGATAGTCGGACTGAGCGTAACCGCCGGTGACTGTGCTCTGCGCCATTGCGGAACCCGCAGAAACTGCCAGAACACAAGCCAGTGCTGAAAGACATGCAATTTTTTTCATAACCACCTCAAATGTGATAATACTTCTCTCCTGACAACGCTGAAAATATAACAAAACTTAGCAAGAAACTCTGCCCGCAAATTATTGTCTAACAGAATGTTTGGTGTAACAGAAAGTTAATGAAGCATCCTATGCTATTCATTTTACTTATAATTTCCGTCATTAAACTGCAATGAATTTCTCGCGATAAAAATTGTCCTTTAAGTTAAATCCTAAAAAAACCTGACATTTCTTTACGCTACTGGCCCTGAAATTGTCTGAATTTCGTTCAGTCGCCTTCGCCTCTTTCTGATTGTCATCTCTGTTTTTACTGCTGGTTCGATTAGACTGAGCCTCTTATTGCCTCTCTGCTGACTATCAGGACGCGTTTACAGGATGTCACTTTCTCTTTCAGGTAAAACCCCTGCTCCGGCCGTCTCGGTCGCCGTGCTGCTGATAGCGATGCTGTCGCTGCAGGGCGGCGCCTCTCTGGCTAAATCACTCTTCCCTACAGTCGGTGCCACTGGCATTACCGCACTGCGTCTCGGATTGGGCACGCTGATGCTATGCGTAATCTTTAAACCCTGGCGGCTGCGCTTTACCCGCGAACAGCGCTTGCCGCTGCTGCTGTACGGACTGGCGCTGGGCTGTATGAACTTTCTGTTTTACCTGTCGCTGCGCACCGTGCCGCTCGGCGTCGCGGTGGCGCTGGAGTTTACCGGTCCGCTAACGCTGGCGCTGCTGGGCACGCGACGCCTGCTCGACTTCATCTGGGTGGTGCTGGCGGTGAGCGGGCTCTGGTTCCTGCTGCCGTTTGGCGACAGCATGAAAACGATCGATCCGCTGGGTGCGGCACTGGCGGTAGGCGCGGGTGCCTGCTGGGCACTCTATATTCTGGCGGGCCAGCGTGCCGGCGCGCAGCACGGCCCGGCGACCGTAGCGATGGGCTCGTTAATCGCTTCCGCTATTTTCGTGCCGCTGGGGCTGACGTTTGCCGAGCCTGGTATCTGGCACTGGAGCGTCATTCCTGTCGCGCTGCTGGTCGCCTTACTCTCTAGCGCCATCCCTTACGCGCTGGAAATGGTGGCGCTGACGCGTCTCCCGGCGCGTATTTTCGGCACGCTGATGAGCCTGGAGCCGGCGGTCGCCGCGCTGTCGGGCATTTTGTTCCTGGGTGAAACGCTGTCGCTGACGCAGAGCCTGGGCTTACTGGCGATCATACTGGCGTCAGCTGGCGCGACGCTGACGCTCAGGCCCAGAAATAAGGCGCTTAAAGAAGTTGAAATAACCTCACCACCGCCGCAATAACCTATTCCGCCTGCGTATAACACAGGCGGATATTATTTCGTCGCAGCGGGCGGATTTATTTTAACCAATGGTAAACATAATTATTATCATTCTGAAACACACCCAATGATCAAAGCTCGGGCTAATATCTAAGTAACAGATATTTAATCTTTTTTTCTCACTCACTGCGACGATATCCCTGTTCGCCGTTATTGCCCCTTACGATTTATCCGTAAATGCTATCTATTTCAGCCATTGATAAGCTCAATCCTGCAACCCAATAAATCGCTGCTATACTTATTCCCGTGCTTGATTAGGACAACCCATCAAAGAGAGGATTCATACGATGAGTACCGCAAAACTGGTTAAAACGAACGCTTCCGATCTGCTTTACACCCGTAACGATGTGGCTGACGACGAGAAAAAAGCCACTATTGAGGTGCTCAACCGTCTGGTAGTGGAATTTATCGATCTGTCGCTGATCACCAAGCAGGCGCACTGGAACATGCGCGGCGCTAACTTTATCGGCGTACATGAAATGCTGGACGGTTTCCGTACCACCATTACCGATCATCAGGACACCATCGCTGAACGCGTTGTGCAGTTAGGCGGCGTGGCGCTGGGTACGACTCAGGTCGTTAACGACAGAACGCCGCTGCAAAGCTACCCGCTGAATATCCACAGCGTGCAGGATCATCTGAAAGCGCTGGCCGACCGCTACGCCATCGTGGCGAACGATACCCGTAAAGCGATCACTGAAGTGAAAGATGAAGACACTGCAGATATTTTCACTGCAGCATCGCGCGACCTGGATAAATTCCTGTGGTTTATCGAGTCCAACATTGAATAAGCATAAACATATGCATCAGGCGGGGAAACCCGCCTTTTTTATGTTCGCTTAACAGCAAAATTACTATTTTTTGACCTTCATAACATTTCTGAACGCCTCTTCTTCCCACGTCGAATGCCGCATGCAAAGGTGCATTGCACCAGAATAATCCTATGCACCATTTTGGTGATCTCTTTTGGTGCAAAAGTTTTTACCTGTGCAAAATCGTGTCAGCTTTAAGGTTTAACCCATTGATTATGGTGAAAATGAAAAGTTGGCATAATTTTTTCATATGGTAAGCCGTAAACACCGCCTTCAGGTCGGGTAGCAATAAGGAAAAATGATGAAGTCACTGTTTAAAGTCTCTGTGGCCGCGCTGGCGCTGGCCTTCTCACTCTCTTCCACCGCAGCAGAAAAAAAACTGATCGTTGCCACCGATACCGCGTTTGTTCCCTTTGAATTCAAACAGGGTGATAAGTATGTCGGCTTCGATATCGATCTGTGGGACGCCATCGCTAAAGAGCTGAAGCTGGACTATACCCTGAAGCCAATGGACTTCAGCGGCATTATCCCTGCCCTGCAAACGCGCAATATCGACCTGGCGCTGGCGGGCATTACCATTACCGACGAGCGTAAAAAAGCGATCGAATTTTCTGACGGCTACTACAAAAGTGGTCTGCTGGTGATGGTTCGCAACAATGAAAATGACATTAAAGGCATCAACGACCTGAACGGCAAAGTGGTCGCAGTGAAGAGCGGCACCGGTTCAGTGGATTACGCAAAAGCGCATATCAAAACCAAAGATCTGCGCCAGTTCCCGAACATCGATAATGCCTATATGGAACTGGGCACCAACCGCGCCGACGCGGTACTGCATGATACGCCGAATATCCTTTACTTTATCAACACCGCAGGCAAAGGCCGCTTTAAAGCGGTAGGCGACTCTATCGAAGCGCAGCAGTACGGCGTCGCATTCCCGAAAGGCAGCGACGAGCTGCGTGAGAAAGTCAACGGCGCGCTGAAGACCCTGAAAGAGAACGGCACCTACAACCAGATCTACAAAAAATGGTTCGGCAGCGAACCTAAATAATAAATTTTTGCTTCTTTTTGAGCAGGGACGCGTGCCCTGCTTTTTCCACCGCAACACAACTGGAGTCACACCATGGAGTTTGACTGGAGCGCCATCTGGCCCGCGATGCCAGCGCTGATTGAAGGCGCAAAAATGACCCTGCTGATCTCGGTGCTCGGCCTGGTCGGCGGACTGATCATTGGCCTGGTCGCCGGCTTTGCCCGCGCCTACGGCGGCTGGATCGCCAACAATCTCGCGCTGGTTTTTATTGAGATTATCCGCGGCACCCCCATCGTCGTGCAGGTGATGTTTATCTACTTCGCGCTGCCGATGGCCTTCCCCGATCTACGCATCGATCCCTTCACCGCAGCGGTGGTGACCATTATGATCAATTCCGGCGCCTATATCGCCGAGATCACGCGCGGCGCGGTGCTGTCGATCAATAAAGGCTTCCGCGAAGCGGGCCTGGCGCTGGGACTGTCGCGTCGCGAAACCCTGCGCTACGTTATTATGCCGCTGGCGCTGCGCCGTATGCTGCCGCCGCTCGGCAACCAGTGGATCGTCAGCATCAAAGATACCTCACTGTTTATCGTTATCGGCGTGGCGGAACTGACGCGTCAGGGCCAGGAGATCATCGCCGGCAACTTCCGCGCGCTGGAGATCTGGAGCGCCGTGGCGATTATCTACCTTGTGATTACGCTGGTGCTGAGCTTTGTGCTGCGCCGCATCGAAAAAAGGATGAAAATCCTGTGATTGAATTTAAAAACGTCTCAAAGAGCTTCGGCACCACCCATGTGCTGCACGATATCAACCTGAAAATTAACCAGGGCGAAGTGGTGGTGATTATCGGGCCGTCCGGCTCCGGCAAATCGACGCTGCTGCGCTGCATCAATAAGCTGGAAGAGATCTCCAGCGGCGATCTCATTGTTGATGGCCTGAAGGTTAACGATCCCAACGTGGACGAGCGCCTGATCCGTCAGGAAGCGGGCATGGTGTTTCAGCAGTTTCATCTGTTCCCCCAGATGAGCGCGCTGGACAACGTGGCGTTCGGCCCGATTCGCGTGCGCGGCACAAAGAAAGAGGATGCGCATAAGCTGGCGCGCGAGTTGCTGGCGAAGGTCGGCCTGGCCGAGCGCGCAAATCATTTCCCTTCTGAACTCTCCGGTGGGCAGCAGCAGCGCGTTGCTATCGCCCGCGCGCTGGCGGTAAAGCCGAAGCTGATGCTGTTCGACGAGCCGACCTCCGCGCTCGATCCTGAACTGCGCCACGAGGTACTGAAGGTCATGCAGGATCTGGCCGAGGAAGGCATGACCATGGTGATCGTCACCCATGAAGTCGGCTTTGCGCAAAAAGTCGCATCGCGCCTCATCTTTATTGATAAAGGCACCATCGCGGAAGATGGCGATCCCGACGCGCTGATCACCCAGCCGCCGAGCGATCGCCTGCGCGAGTTCCTGCAGCACGTCTCCTGAGTTTCCGGGCCGGCATCTGTCGGCCCGTCGCTTTATTCCCCCTTGAGCGACTTTGCGATCGGACCCTGCCCCCGCCTTTCCTGAACCGTACGATTAATGCCTTTCAACCCTTTCACGCCCGACGCCTGACTATACTTCTCCACCTGTGAGCCAGAGGTTGCTAAGGAGAAAGCCATGTCGTCAGCCCACAATTATTGTCGCCGGGTGCGGCAAGGGATCGCCCTGCTGCTGCTTTGCTGTTTTACGCTGCTGCCCGCCGCACAGGCGGTCACGCTGCCGCAGGCGGCGGTGGCGGCACAGCAGTCGTCCGGCGGCGCCAGCAGCGCGCAAAATGCGCCGACGCTCGACGAAAAAAAAGCCGCTTACGCCGCGCTGGCGAATATTCTGGAAGACGATCGGTCACGCGCAGAGCTGATTAACCAGCTGCGCGGCGCCTCCAGCGCAGCGGCGAAAGACAACGCGCCTGTGCTGACGCCGCCGACCGAAGAAGAGGATAAAACCGTGCTGCAGGGCGTGACGGACGTCACCCGCGCGTTCGGCGGCAGCGTGGTGCAAAAGTTCGCCCGCCTGCATGACAGTATCGTCGCCGCGCCGCACAAGGCGTTCAACCCGGACACCTTCTTTAACGCGCTGCACCATTTTGTGGCGCTGGCAGCAGCCCTGTTCGCCTTATACTGGCTGCTGCGCCGCGCGGTGTCGCCGCTCTATCGCCGTATGGGACGCTGGGGGCGCGCAAAGAATCACGAGCAGCATAACTGGCTGCAGCTGCCGGCGGCGATTATCGGCGCCTTCGTTATCGACCTGATAATGCTGGCGCTGACGCTGTTTATCGGTCAGATACTTAGCGACAACTATCACGGCGACAGCCGCACTATCGCCAGGCAGCAGGGGTTGTTCCTCAACGCCTTCGCGCTGATTGAGTTTTTTAAAGCGGTGTTGCGCCTGATTTTTTGTCCCGGCTTCGCCGACCTGCGCTTTTTTCATCTCAGCGACGGGCGCGCCCGCTACTGGAGTACGCGCTTAAGCTGGCTCTCCGGCCTGATTGGCTACGGGCTGCTGGTGATCGTGCCGATTGTGTCCAGTCAGGTTAACGTGCAAATCGCGGCCCTGGCCAACGTGGTGATTATGGGGATCATGACCGGCTGGGCGCTGTTTCTTATCTTTACCAATCGCCGCGCGATCCACGCCGCACTGCAGGCGCTGTCGGATCGCAGCCTGGCCTTTTTCGCCTTTTTTATCCGCGCCTTCGCGCTGGTGTGGCACTGGCTGGCGAGCGCCTACTTTATCGCGCTGTTCCTGCTCTCTATTTTCAATCCCGGCGATAGCCTGAAATTTATGATGGCGGCCACGGTGCGCACGCTGGCGATTATCGGCATCGCCGCCCTCGTCTCCGGCCTCCTGACGCGCTGGATAGGCAAAACCATTACGCTGTCGGCCGACCTGCGCCGCAACTATCCGGCGCTGCAAAAGCGCGTCAACGACTGGGTAAAGGCGCTGCTGATGCTGGCGCGCGTTGTCACGGTGTTCGCCACGCTGCTGCTGCTGCTTAACGCCTGGAACCTGTTCGATCTCTGGCACTGGCTCACGGCGGGCGCCGGAGAGAAGATGGTGGATGTGCTGATCCGTATCGTGATGATCCTGCTGCTCTCAGCAATAGGCTGGACGCTGCTGGCGAGCCTGATTGAGAGCCGGCTCGCCTCCGACTCGCACGGCCGCCCGATGCCGAGCGCCCGTACCCGCACGCTGCTGACGCTGTTCCGCAACGCGCTGGCGGTGGTGATCAGCACCATTACCATCATGATTCTGCTCTCAGAAATCGGCGTCAATATCGCGCCGCTGCTGGCGGGCGCCGGCGCCCTTGGCCTGGCGGTCTCATTCGGTTCGCAAACCCTGGTGAAGGATATTATCACCGGCATCTTTATCCAGTTCGAGAACGGCATGAATACCGGCGATCTGGTGACTATCGGCGCCATCACCGGCACGGTAGAGCGGATGTCGATTCGCTCAGTCGGCGTGCGTCAGGATACCGGCGCCTATCACATTATTCCCTGGTCTTCGATCACCACCTTTGCCAACTTCGTGCGCGGCATCGGCTCTTTTGTGGCGAACTATGACGTCGAGCGCGGCGAGGAGAGCGAGCGGGTGAACCGCGTGCTGCAGGAGGCAGTGGATGAGCTACTGAAGAACGCGGATATTCGCGGCATGGTGATTGGCGAACCGAACTTCGCCGGTCTGGTGGGCTTAACCAACCAGGCCTTTACCGTGCGCGTCTCCTTTACCACCCAGCCGCTGAAGCAGTGGACGGTGCGCTTCGCGCTGGACAGCATGGTGAAGAAACATTTCGATGCGGCCGGGATTAAGGCGCCGCGCCAGACGGTCGAGGTGGTGCAGACCGGCAGCAGCGTGGCGAGCGCGGCTGCCCTGCCCGCGCTGCCCGCCCCGGAGTAAGGCTATTTCGCCAGCCGCTGCGCGCGCGTTGCGGCTGGCATAAAGCTCCAGGCGAGAAAACGGCTCTGCTTCTGCCCCTGCGCCATATTCACCACCCGCACCTCTGCCGCGTCGAGCGCCTGCAGCTGTTTTTCCAGCGCGGGCAGGTTCTCGCGGCGCGACACCAGCGAGGTGAACCAGACGCACTGGCGCGCCAGCGCCGCGCTCTCGGCGATCATCTTGCCGACAAAGGCTTTTTCGCCGCCTTCGCACCACAGCTCGTTATGCTGCCCGCCGAAGTTGAGCGGCGTCGTGCTCTCCAGCTTCAGATTGCGCGTTTTACGCTGCGAGGCGCCCGCCGCTTCCGCCGCCGAGGCGTGGAACGGTGGGTTGCAGATCGCGGCATGAAAAAATTCATTTTTATTCACTACGCCCGCCAGCACCGCCTGCGGATCTTTTTGCCGACGCAGGCGAATCGCACGCTGCAAACCGGGATTGGCCGACACGATACGATTTGCCGCTTTCAGCGCCGCCTCGTCGATATCAGTGCCGGTAAAGCGCCAGCCATACTCCGCCTGGCCAATCAGCGGGTAGATGCAGTTCGCGCCGCAGCCGATATCCAGAATATCCGCCTGCGGGATGACGCCGCGATTGTCCAGCGCCAGCAGATCGGCCAGATAGTGCAGGTAGTCAGCGCGCCCCGGCACCGGCGGGCAGAGCGCGCCGGGCGCCAGCTGCCACTCGATGCCGTAAAAAAGCTTCAGCAGCGCCTGGTTGAGCAGCATGACCGCCTCCGCATCGGCAAAATCGATCGACTGCGTGCCGTAGCCGTTGGGCCGTACTTTGGCCGCCAGCGGCGGATGCGCGGCGGTCAGGGCGGCAAAGTCATATGCGCCCTGATGGCGGTTGCGGGCGTGGAATAAATTACTGGCTGGCTTGTTCATGGCGTCTCCCGTTTTGCAGGCGCGTACAATACGCCGCAGCGCCGGGAAAAGAAAGCCGCACAATCCGCTTACACATTTCTTTCCAGTGCGGCCGATGCTGTCACGCTAAGATAGTGTTAACACTTCGCTACGGGATAAAAGATGACGCATAAACGCTACTCCTACCAGCCGCGCGCTGGCCACGGCCTGCCGCACGACCCGCTGAACGCCATCATCGGGCCGCGCCCAATCGGCTGGATCAGCTCGGTTTCCGCGGCGGGCCAGCGCAATCTGGCGCCTTACAGCTTCTTCAACTGCTTTAACTATCATCCGCCCATCATCGGCTTCGCCAGCAGCGGCTGGAAAGACAGCGTACGCAATATCAGTGAAAGCAAAGAGTTCGTCTGGAACCTGGCGACGCGCCCGCTGGCGGAAGCGATGAACGAGAGTTCGGCGTCGGTGCCGCCGGAGCAGGATGAGTTCGCGCTGGCGGGCGTCACGCCGCTGGCCGCTTCGCAGGTGAAGGCGAGCCTGGTGGCGGAAAGCCCGGTGAACTTCGAATGTCGCCTGACGCAGCTGATCCAGCTGCAGGATGCCGAGGGCAACCCGCTTGACAGCTGGCTGGTACTGGGCGAAGCGATCGCCATTCATATCGACGAGTCGCTGCTGGATGAGGGAATTTACCAGACGGCGCGCGCGCAGCCTGTTCTGCGCGCCGGCGGGCCGAGCGCCTATTATGGCATCAGCGAAAACGAGCGCTTCAACCTGACGCGTCCGGACGCGCGCCGCTAGCGGGTTTTGCCGCCCGCGATAAAACACTGCACAAGCGGCTTCAGCACCTTCTGCAGCGCTGAAGCCCGCTCCTGCCGCCAGGCAAACGGCGATCTCTCCTCCATATAGTTGCGCTGCGCCAGCTCCAGCTGCACCGCCTCGACCCGCTCTTCCGGCTGACCATAGGCGCGGGTAATGTAGCCGCCCTTAAAGCGCCCGTTCACCACCCAGCTGTAGTCGCTCTGCGCCGCGCAGACCGCCTCCAGCCCCTGCGCCACCTCAGGGCGACAGCTTTTGCCGTCGTTGGTGCCGATATTGAGATCCGGCAGACGCCCTTCAAAGAGGCGCGGGATGACGCTGGCGATGGAGTGAGCGTCAAACAGCAGCGCGTAGCCGTGTTCCGCCTTCAGGCGCGCCAGCTCCTGCTGGATCTGCTGATGATAGGGCTGCCAGATATCGTGGAGATAGCCTTCGCGCTGCGCCGCAGAGGGCGTTTTGCCCGGCGCGAAGGTCGGCGAGCCGTCGAACAGGGTTTCCGGAAAGAGGCCGGTGGTGGCCGTGGCGTAGAGCGGCTGATTGTCCGGTGGACGATTCAGGTCGATAACGAAACGCGAATAGCGGCCGATCAGCACGCTGGCGCCGAGATCGCGCACAAAATCGAACAGCAGCGGAATATGCCAGTCGGTGTCGGGCAGGCCGCGCGCCGCCTCGCTCAGCCCCGCCTCCACCTCCGGCGTCAGCTGCGTGCCGGCGTGAGGGATGCTTACCAGCAGCGGCAGGCTGCCTGGCGTAAAGTCGAAAGGTGTCATTGCGCTTCTCCGCGATAGATAACGGTACAGGGCAGCTCGCCGCCCAGCCAGTAAACCAGCTCCGCCGGACGCGCCAGCGGCCAGTGGACGAAGTTCGCCACTTTGCCCGCCTCCAGCGAGCCGTGCGTCTGCTGCAGCCCCAGCGCTTTCGCCCCCCAGAGCGTGACGCCCGCCAGCGCCTCTTCCGGCGTCATGCCAAACAGCGTGCAGCCCATATTGAGCATCAGGCGCAGCGACAGCGCAGGTGAGGTGCCGGGATTGGCGTCGCTGGCCAGCGCCATGGGCACGCCGTGCTGGCGAAACAGCGCCACCGGCGGCCGCTGGGTTTCGCGCAGCAGATAGAAGGCGCCGGGCAGCAGCACCGCCACCGTGCCCCGCTCGCCCATCGCCCGCGCATCCTCTTCGGTGGCGTATTCCAGATGATCGGCGGAGAGCGCGCCGTAGCCCGCCGCCAGCCGCGCGCCGCCCAGCGAAGAGAGCTGCTCGGCGTGGAGCTTCACCGGCAGGCCAAGCTCCACGGCCTTATCAAACACGCGCGCCACCTGCGCTGGCGAAAAGGCCAGATGCTCGCAGAAGGCGTCCACTGCGTCCGCCAGCCCGTTGGCTTTCACCTGCGGCAGAATGCGCTGGCAAATCAGATCGACCCAGCCATCGGGATCCTGTTTAAACTCCGGCGGAAAAGCGTGCGCCGCCAGGCAGGTCGCCAGCACGTCGACGGGTGCGCTCTCGCCTAACTGGCGGATGGCGCTCAGCATGCGCAGCTCGCTCGCCTCATCCAGCCCGTAGCCCGATTTGATCTCTACCGTGGTGACCCCTTCCGCCCGCAATCGGTCGAGCCGCCAGCGCGCCGACGCCACCAGCGACGCCTCGCTCGCCTCGCGCGTGGCGCGCACCGTCGAGAGAATGCCGCCGCCCTGCGCGGCGATCTCCGCGTAGCTGACGCCGTTGAGGCGCTGCTCGAACTCCGCGCTGCGGTCGCCGCCGAATACCAGATGGGTATGGCAGTCAATCAGGCCCGGCGTCAGGATACCGCCGTCGAAGCGGTGCTGGCGACGCGGCGTAAAATCGGGCATCTCCGCGCGCGGTCCCACCCACACCAGCCGGTCGCCCGCCACCGCCAGCGCGCCATCCTCGATGAGGTGATATTTGCCTTCGCGCATCGTGACCAGATCGGCCCCCAGCCACAGGCTGTCGATCGCTTTACTTTCCGCCATTGCGCTCTCTCCCGTTGCGGACGATTTACTCCGCCTTTTAAAGTATGTATATGTATATACAACTACCGCCGGTGAGGATCAACTATGGCAACCTTTTTTGCTCCACGCGCGCTGCTGGCCGACGGCTGGCGACATCAGGTGCGCATTACCGTTAACGACGCTGGCGTGATTGAGCGCGTCACGCCCGACAGCGACGCGCACGACGCTATCCGCCTGCCCGGCGCCACTATTCCCTCTGTCGCCAACCTGCACTCGCACGCCTTTCAACGCGCTATGGCCGGGCTGGCGGAGGTCGCGGGCGATCCCCAGGACAGCTTCTGGACCTGGCGCGACCTGATGTATCGCATGGTGCAGCGCCTGACGCCGGAGCAGGTCGGCGCTATCGCCGCCTGTCTCTATATCGACATGCTGAAAGGGGGCTATACCCAGGTGGCGGAGTTTCACTATCTCCATCACGATCCCAGCGGCGCGCCCTACGCGCAGGACGCGATGCTGCAGCAGCTGATGCAGGCCGCCGAGATCGCCGGCATCGGCCAGACGCTGCTGCCGGTGCTCTACAGCCACAGCGGCTTTGGCGCGCAGCCGCCGCTGCCGGGACAAAAACGCTTTATTCAGCAGACCGACGCCTGGCTGCGGCAGCAGGAATGGCTGGCGGCGAGCGTGCGCGATAAGCCGCTGCTTAATCGCGGCCTCTGTTTTCACTCGCTGCGCGCGGTGAGCGAAGCGCAGATGCGCGAGGCGCTGGCCGCGAGCGATACCGCCCTGCCGGTGCATATCCACATCGCCGAGCAGGAGAAAGAGGTTAACGACTGCCTGGCCTGGAGCGGTGAGCGGCCGGTGGAGTGGCTGCTTAACCGCTTTGAGGTCGATGCGCGCTGGTGCCTGATCCACGCCACGCATCTCGACGCGCGCGAAATCGCGCAGCTCGCCGCCAGCCGCGCGGTGGCCGGTCTCTGCCCGACCACCGAAGCCAATCTTGGCGACGGCATCTTCCCGGCGGCGGATTTTATCGCCCAGGGCGGACGCTGGGGCATCGGCTCCGACAGCCATGTTTCCCTCAGCGCGCTGGAGGAGCTGCGCTGGCTCGAATATGGCCAGCGGCTGCGCGATCGCCGCCGCAACCGCATCACCACGGCGGAACAGCCCTCGGTAGGCGATCTGCTGTGGCGCGGTGCGGCACTCGGCGGCGCGCAGGCGTGCGGCGTCGCGCTCGGCGAACTGTCGCCCGGTAAACGCGCCGACTGGCTGGTGCTGGCGGAGGATGAATGGCTCGACAGCGTGGGCGACGAGGCGCTGCTCAACCGCTGGCTCTTTGCCGGACGGCGTGAACAGATCCGCGAGGTGTGGGTCGCGGGCCGTGCGGTAATCGAGGGGGGACGTCACGCCGCGGAAGCGCGCTGCGCGGCCGCGTTTCGCCAGGCGATGGCGGCGCTGCGATGAGAACGCATTTCTGCTACGCCGATCTGCCGGTCAGCCGCTGGCGCAACGGCGGCGGCGAGACGCGCGAAATCGTCAGCTATCCGCCCGGCGAGGCGGATTTTGCCTGGCGCGCCAGTATCGCCACCCTCGCCCACGACGGCGATTTCTCGCGCTTTCCCGGCATCGATCGGGTGATAACCCTGCTGCGCGGCGATGAGGTGCAGCTCAGCGCGCCCGCCGCCACGCACCGGCTGACGCCGCTTCAGCCCTGGCGCTTTCCCGGCGAATGGGCGATCCACGCCGCGCTGCAGGGGGAAAGCAGAGACTTTAACATCATGACGCGGCGCGACAGCTGGACGGCGGAGGTCGCGGTGACCGCACAGCCGGAGGCCAGCCTGCACGGCGTCGCCTGGGCGATCGCCGGCGAATGGCGGCTGGATGACGGTAAACGGCTAGGCGCCGCGCAGGGCGTCTGGTGGCTGGATGAGGAGACGCGCCTGACGCCAGTCACGCCGGACGCGCAGCTGCTGCTGACGCGCCTTAGCCGTGTCCCTTAAAGCGGCCGAGCAGCTTATAGCGCGATCCCGGATAGAGCAGCCGTGCATAGGTGACGATTTTGGTGTCGCTCCAGGTCTGGCGTCGAATCAGCAGGCAGGGCTCGTGCTCATCCAGCGACAGATATTTACGCTGGCGCGCGTCCGGCAGCACCGCCTCGACGATATGCTCGCCTGCGGTCAGCGGCGCTACCTGCATCAGATAGGTATAGGGCGTAAGCCGATGGTAATCCTGACTCAGGTAATCGGGCGCCACCAGCGGATTGACCAGGCGATCCTCCAGCTGTACCGGCAAATCGTTCTCGTAGTGCACGATCAGCGAATGAAAGAGGGTCTGACCGGTGCTTAAGCCGAGCACCGCCGCCTGCTCGGGATCGGCTTTATTCTGGCCGATGGCGAGGATCTGGCAGCGGTGCTGGTGGCCGCGCTGGGCGATCTCGTCCGCGATGTTATGCACTTCGAGCATTGCCGTGTAGCCTTTCATCTCCGCGACAAAGGTGCCGACGCCCTGCATACGCACCAGAAAACCTTCGCTGGTCAGCTCGCGCAGCGCGCGGTTAATGGTCATGCGGCTGACGCCCAGCTCGTTGACCAGCTCGCTTTCGGACGGCACGCGCTGGTTCGCCTTCCAGCTGCCCGCGCGGATCTGGCTGACGATCGCCTGCTTGACGCGCTGGTAGATTGGGGCGGGCTCATCGCTCATCGCCGCCGCCAGCTGTGCTATTGCCGAATGCTCGACCATATTCATTTCCTTATCACAATAATGCCTGAAGTTTACTGGCTCGCGGCCTGAATGTATATACATCCTCAGCCCCCTCGCCCTGCTCCTGCACACCGCCTGAGCGCGCTAATTTGTGATCGCACTGGCATAGCAAATGCTTATAGCTTGCCAGTTGTATAGACAAGAATAGACACTTGTGTTTCACTCGATTTCATTCGCTGCGCAGAGTGAAAACGGTTTGGCTTTTCGCATAACGCGCTTACTTGTATAGACAGGAGTAGACTATGTCAGGTTTGGCTCAGGCGGTGCGCCTGGTTCCCGGTGAAGTGGATCTTGCCGCGCTGCGCAGGATTTATCAGGGCGGCGTAACGCTCATGCTCGATGAGCAGGCGCAGGAGGCGATCCTGCGCGCGCAGCAGACCGTGGAGGAGATCGTCGCCTCCGGCAAGGTGGTATACGGCATTAATACCGGCTTCGGCAAGCTGGCGCAGACGCAAATTCCCGCCGCCCGCCTTGCGGATCTGCAGCGTAACCTGGTGCTGTCGCACAGCGTCGGTCTGGGCGATCTGCTGCCCGACAACGTCACGCGCCTGGTGATGGCGACCAAAATTATCAGCCTGGCGCGCGGCCATTCCGGCGTGCGTATCGCGCTGATCGAGGCGCTGCTGACGCTGTTTAACGCGGGCGTGATGCCCTGCATTCCGGAAAAAGGCTCGGTTGGTGCCTCCGGCGATCTGGCGCCGCTCGCGCATCTCTCGCTGATGCTGCTGGGCGAAGGCCAGGCGCGCGTCGAGGGCGTGCTGATCCCCGCGCGCGACGCCCTTGCCTCCGTTGGGCTGGAACCCTTCGTGCTCGGCCCGAAAGAGGGTCTGGCGCTGCTCAACGGCACCCAGGTGTCGACCGCGCTGGCGCTGCGCGGCCTGTTTGAGGCGGAAAACCTGATGGCCGCCGGGCTGGTAGCGGGCGCGCTGTCGCTGGAGGCGATTAAAGGCTCGCTGAAACCTTACGACGCGCGCATTCATCAGGCGCGCGGCCAGCGCGGGCAGATCGCGGTGGCCGCCGCCGTCGAGACGCTGGTCACCGGCAGCGAAATTCTCGGCTCACACACTAACTGCGGCCGGGTGCAGGACCCCTACTCGGTGCGCTGCGTGCCGCAGGTGATGGGCGCCTGCCTCGACAATCTCACCCACGCCGCGCGCGTGCTGCAAATTGAAGCCAACGCTGCCTCGGATAACCCGCTGGTGTTCAGCGACAGCGGCGACGTCATCTCCGGCGGCAATTTCCACGCCGAACCGGTGGCCTTCGCCGCCGATATTATCGCGCTGGCGGTAGCGGAGATCGGTGCCATTTCCGAACGCCGCATGGCGCTGCTGCTCGACACCGGCCTTTCTGGCCTGCCGCCTTTTCTGGTGCGCGACGGCGGCGTCAACTCCGGGTTTATGATTGCGCAGGTCACCGCCGCCGCGCTGGCCTCAGAGAATAAATCGCTGGCGCATCCGGGCAGCGTCGACAGCCTGCCGACCTCCGCCAATCAGGAAGATCACGTCTCAATGGCAACCTATGCGGCGCGGCGCCTCGGCAGCATGTGCTTTAACACCGCTGCGGTCGTCGGCATCGAAGCGATGGCGGCGGCGCAGGGCATCGAGTTTCACCGTCCGCTGCAAAGCTCCGCGCTGCTCGAGCGTGAGATTAGCCATATTCGTCAGCAGGTCGCCTTCCTTGAGGAAGACCGTCTGCTGGCGCCCGATATCGACGCCATGCGTCTGTGGGCCAGCCGTAGCGACTGGCCCGATTTTCTCACGGCACTGCTGCCCAGCCAGCAGACCGTCTCTTCTGGTGAATAAGGAATCTGCTATGAGCGAAACTCTCTCCCAGGCCGTGGCGCGCGAAGTGCGTGCGCCGCACGGCACTACGCTGCACTGCGCCAACTGGCTGATCGAAGCCGCCTGGCGCATGATCCAGAATAACCTCGATCCCGACGTGGCCGAGCGGCCTGAGGATCTGGTGGTTTACGGCGGCATCGGCAAAGCGGCGCGCAACTGGGAATGCTTTGAACAGATCCTGCGCTCGCTGGAGCTGCTGCAGCCTGATGAAACCCTGCTAATCCAGTCGGGCAAGCCCGTGGGCGTCTTCCGCACCCATGCCGACGCACCGCGCGTGCTGCTGGCGAACTCCAACCTGGTGCCGCACTGGGCCAACTGGGATCATTTTCACGAGCTGGATAAGGCCGGGCTGATGATGTACGGCCAGATGACCGCCGGCTCGTGGATCTATATCGGCGCGCAGGGCATCGTGCAGGGCACCTATGAAACCTTCGTCGAAGCGGGCCGCCAGCACTATAACGGCGATCTGACCGGACGCTGGATCCTGACCGCCGGTCTGGGCGGCATGGGCGGCGCGCAGCCGCTGGCGGGCGTGCTGGCGGGCGCCTGCGTGCTGGCCATCGAATGTCAGGAGTCGCGCATCGATTTTCGTCTGCGCACCCGCTATGTCGATCACAAAGCCTACACGCTGGACGAGGCGCTGAGGCTGATTGAAGAGGCGACGCAGGCGAAACAGGCGATCTCCGTCGGCCTGCTGGGCAACGCCGCCGAGATCCTGCCGGAGATGGTAAAACGCGCCCGCGCGGGCGGCCTCAGGCCCGATATCGTGACCGATCAGACCTCCGCGCACGACCCGGTAAACGGCTATCTGCCGATCGGCTGGGACGTGGCGCGCTGGCAGTCCGAACGCGCCAGCGCGCCGAAGGCGGTGGAAAAAGCGGCGCGCGCCTCGATGGCAGTGCACGTGCAGGCGATGCTCGACTTCTGCCATATGGGCATCCCCACGGTGGACTACGGCAACAATATTCGTCAGGTGGCGCTGGATGAGGGCGTCGCGAACGCCTTTGATTTCCCGGGCTTCGTGCCGGCCTATATTCGCCCACTCTTCTGCGAGGGCAAAGGGCCGTTCCGCTGGGTGGCGCTGTCGGGCGATCCGGAAGATATCTACAAAACAGACGCGAAGCTCAAGGAGCTGTTTCCGCAGCATAAAAGCCTGCATCGCTGGCTCGATATGGCGCAGGCGCGCATCGCCTTTCAGGGGCTGCCGGCGCGCATCTGCTGGCTGGGGCTGGGCGAGCGTCACCTGGCCGGGCTGGCGTTCAACGAGATGGTGCGCAACGGCGAGCTGAAAGCGCCGGTTGTCATTGGCCGCGATCATCTTGACTGCGGTTCCGTCGCCTCGCCGAACCGCGAAACCGAATCAATGAAGGATGGCTCCGACGCGGTGTCTGACTGGCCGCTGCTTAACGCCCTGCTGAATACCGCGGGCGGCGCGACCTGGGTGAGCCTGCATCACGGCGGCGGCGTCGGCATGGGCTTTTCGCAGCATGCGGGCGTGGTGATTGTCTGCGACGGCAGCGAACAGGCTGACCAGCGTCTGGGGCGCGTGCTGTGGAACGATCCCGCTACGGGCGTGATGCGTCATGCGGATGCCGGGTATGAGCGCGCGCAGGCCTGCGCGGCCGAGCACGGGCTTAATCTGCCGATGGTGAGGTGAGGGGCGCCAGGCCGGGCGCGGGCGGCGGCGGGTTCCGTCCCGCCGGGCGGGGTGGCCTGTTGCGCAGGCGGGGCTGAGCGGGTTGCGCCCGCCAGACGGGTTAGCCTGCTGCGCGAACTTGCTCTGAGCGGGTTCCGCCCGCCAGACGGGTTGGCCTGCTGCGCAGGCAGAGCGCTGAGCGGGTTCCGCCCGCCAGACGGGTTAGCCTGCTGCGCAGGCAGGGCGCTGAGCGGGTTCCGCCCGCCAGACGGGTTAGCCTGCTGCGCAGGCAGGGCGCTGAGCGGGTTCCGCCCGCCAGA